>JAISUO010000122.1 GCA_031272035.1 Synergistaceae bacterium | reverse complement strand
ACGCCGAAGCTTTTTCGGCGCGGATTCGTTCTTTCTCCTGCCAGGCGTGCAGAGATAACGCCACGCATATAACCCCGTAGGAAATACATACTCTGAAATATTCCCCGATCTGGACGTCGTTCAGCAGATTTTTCCCCGCCAGGGGAGAGACGATGAAAAGCGTGTGGAAAAGCAGCGTTCCCAGAAGGGCCTGCCCCACGGTGGCCTTCTTCACCGACGCTCCGCCGATCAGGAGAGACGCTACGGCATAGGTCCCCACCTGAACGTGGCTGCCGTAGGTTTGAATGTTGCCCAGATTCTGTAAAAAGATGACCTGTCCCACAGCGGCAAACACCGTCGAGAAGATAATGGCGCTGACGCGCACTCTGTCCACGTCGATACCGGAAGTGGCCGCGATCCCCATGTCGTGCCCCACCGACCTGAAGTCCTGCCCCTGCTTCGTTTTGAACAGAAAATGCATGAGAATACACAGCCCCAGTATGAGCAGAAACGTCCCCACCGGGATACTTACGGGACGCGTGCGGGGAATTTGAAAGGAAAATCCCAGAAAATCTGTAAGACTCTGAATATCCTGCATGGAGATGTTCCACTTCAGAATGTTGTCGATCCCGTACTTCATCTGGGAAAGGTCGACGGTGTTGACAAGTCCGATTCCCGGCGTGCCGTCGGTTTTGACCTGCAGCAGGTTCGCGGCTCGCATGGGGATTATCCATCCCGCCAGAATCATGAAGACAAACTGATAGACCCCGTTGGCAAAGAAACTCAGAATGATGCTCGTGATCATCTCCTTGCCCTTCGCGTGGTTGAAAAGCACCCCCGTCATCCATCCCAGAAGAACCGCCAGAGGAACGGCAAAAATACAGGTCGTCAGAATGCCCGTCAGCCCCTCGAATCCCAGATTGACGGTTACGACGTATCCCGCCTGAGCCGCCATCGCCCCCAGGACGATGCCAAAATTCAGCCCCATCCCCGCCAAAATGGGAATGATCAGAGAAATGACAAAAAACGAGTTACGGGACAGACGGACAATAATTTCGTTGATCAGGGTAATGGGCATAAGTCCGGACCAATAGGCGCCCAACGCGCACAAAACGAGAAAAAGCAGAGGGACGGCGTGTTTTCGCAAAAATTTCATGCCCATTTTTAACGTGCCCCCTCGCTTTTGCGCGTCAGTGCGTAAAGAATAATGCCATTACTGACGATAATTCTGCAAATATCTGACATATTGTCCGTAAAAACGACGTTGGCCACCGGCATCGACACCACCAGAATCGACTGGAACAAAAACGTCCCCACCAGAGCGTGGGTTATGCCGGCGTTTCTCATGGACGCGCCGCCGATCAGAATCGACGCCACGGAAATGAACCCCATGAACAGCGGAGCGAGGTAAAGCTGAAGAAAACCGAAACTCTGCGAGTAGATGACGATTCCCACCGCCGCCAGAACATTGGAAAAAACCATCGCCAGGATCCTGTGCTTTTTTACGTTCAGGCCCGATGCCATGGCGAAACGGGGATTGTTGCCGACGGCGGTGATGGAAACTCCCACTCGGGAGCGCATCAGCGCCCGAACCAGAGCGCAGCAGACCGCCACAAACAAAAGCGTCCCCGCCGGAACCTCCACGGAAAAAATTTCAAAGGACCAGAGCGAATCAAGAATCCCGCCAAGACTGCCTTTCAGCGAAATCGTGTTGCGAAGGCCCTTTCCTCCGATGGCCCAGATCAGCTCCGGATTGGAGAAGGGCGCCACCGTCCAGAAAATGCACATGAGAGAGACGATGGAAAAGCCGAAATACGTTCCGACCGTCATTTCCTGCCCGCTGACGCCGTTCAGGAACGCTCCGTACAGCCACCCGCTCGCAATCGCCAGAATGACGGCGATGACCAAAGCCGCCACAAACGCCGTCAGCGGCGCCATGCTGTACTCCATCGACACCGCCATCCCCACCAGCCCGCAGACGATACCCAAAGGGAGCGCGAAATTCGGCCCCATCCCCCCCTGTATCGTGGGAATCATCGCAAGCGTCAAAACCACGTTCATGGCAAGCCGGGTCAGCATATTGGAAAAAAGCGAAGGCATGGGTAATTTCAGAAAATATGCCTGTATCAGAAGATAAATAAGAAACAGAACGATGATGAAACGCGCAAGCCCGAAATTTCTGGAAATTGAGGACAGTATCGATTCGCGTTTCAGGCCTTCATCGGAAGCCGGACTTTTCATTCACGCCACCTCGTTCCCATACTGAAGTTCTCCCGCCATCATCAGCCCAAACTCTCTGTCGGAGGCGTCGGGAGGCAGGATCCCGATGACGCTGCCGTTGTAAACAATGGCGATGCGGTGACAGATCGAACGCAACTCTCCCAGCTCCGACGACGTCATGACGATGGTCATCTGCCGTTCTCTGTTCAGGACCCTCAGGAGATCCAGCACCAGTTTTTTGGCCCCCACGTCGATGCCCCGGGTGGGCTCCGACACAAAAAGCAGGTCGGGCTCCAGCGTCAAAGCTCCGGCGATACAAACTTTCTGCTGGTTGCCCCCCGACAGATACCGGGTGTTCTGCCCCGGCCCCGTGCAGCGGATGTCCAGCTTTTCGATCATTTCGAGAGCATGGGCGCGCATTGCCCTGTAGTCCACCCGAAGGCCGTTCAAAAATTTCCCTCGGGCCTGCATCGCTTTTATGGCGATGTTCATCTCAATGGACTGGTCGAGCAGCAGCCCAACTCCGCGCCGATCCTCCGAAACAAAGGCCATTCCCTGAGAGAGCGCGTTCAGAGGGTCGTTCAGCGGCAAAGGTTTTCCATCTCTGTACACCTTTCCCGACGCCTCGCAGAGGCCCATCACGCCGTTCGCCACCCCGACTTTCCCCTGTCCCGCCAGCCCTCCGAGCCCCAGAATCTCACCTTTGAAAACTTCGAGGTCGAGGCTCTTCACGTGTTCTCCAGGCATTCGCACTTCCAGAGACTCGATTTTCAGGGACAGGTTGTCCGTCTCCCGCAGGGACGAGTTTCTGCTGTCCATGGTCAGGGCGAGATTCCGGCCCACCATGAGCTCCGCGAGCCGGTCGATGTTCGTCTCCGCGGCCGGCAGAGCGGCGACAACCTCCCCGTCGCGCAGGATGGTAACGCGGTCCGCCACGGATCGCACTTCGGCCAAACGATGCGTAATGAACAGAATGGACATTCCTTTGTCCCGAAGGTTTTTCATCGATTTCAGGAGGATGTCGGCCTCGCTTTCTCCCAGAACGGCCGTGGGTTCATCAAGAACAAGGAGGCGTATCCTCGGTTTGTCCAGTTCCCGGGCGATTTCCACGAACTGCATGTAGCTGACCGGAAGCCTTTCGACGAGCTCCGTTTCGTCCAGCGAAAAGTTCAGCATGTCCAGAACCGCCCGCACGTCGCTTCTCATGCGGGGAACGTCCAGCGTCTCGTATTTTTTGCCCACAAGGCCGCTCACCAGGTTGGGGCGGGTCATCTCCCGATTGAGCCTGACGTTTTCCGTCACGGTAAAACCCGGCACAAGCATGAATTCCTGATGAACCATTCCTATTCCCAAATCCATCGCATCCTGAGGCTTATCGATCCGGACGTTTTCTCCGTTAAAGCATATTTCGCCCTCGAAGCCCCCAGAGCCGAAGATCACCGGCATTCCAAAGAGAATGTTCATCAGAGTCGATTTTCCGGCCCCGTTTTCGCCGATAAGCGCGTGAATCTCGCCTTCTTCGATGTCGAGAGAGACGTTTTTCAGCACCCTGTTCCCGGCGTAATCTTTCGAGATATTTTTGAGCTGCAGCAGATGAGATTTCATACTGGCCGAACGACCTCCTTCTTTTCCGCCCCGAACCGGCTCAAATCAGGATGCCGGGAGACGGCCCTCCGCCCCCCGGCTCCCGTTGCAAATCTTAAAAACACACGAGATTATTTCTTATCGAAAACGATCGTTTCTCCCGCAAACATCA
This sequence comes from Synergistaceae bacterium, assembly GCA_031272035.1. Taxonomy (NCBI): domain Bacteria; kingdom Thermotogati; phylum Synergistota; class Synergistia; order Synergistales; family Synergistaceae; species Synergistaceae bacterium. Next base: position 6,123 of record JAISUO010000122.1, on the reverse strand, counting down.
GAATATTTGGAGTCGAGTCGTCATATGTACGAATCTGAGTGCTCTCCCCCAGGTATTTGCGCATGTATTCTTCCATTTTAGGCCGGTCGTAACCCTTGATCTGACCGTCGATGACGCCGAAAAGGTAATCCACGGCCGCGTAGGTGATGTAAATGTTGCCCGGCTTCGTGGTGGTGCCGAAGCGTCCCGTAACGCCGGCTTCGTTGATTTTCTTCTGAATGGCGTCCAGCAGGTAGTCGACGTCTCCCTTCTTCTCGGGAGGAATCGAAAGCCCCAAAGCGCCGGGATAGCCAAGATAAGGGCTCGGGTCGCAGGCGTCGGCCATGATCGCCTTGTTTTCCACGGCGGCCTTCACCAGCGGCTCCATCATTCCCACGTTGGTCGTGTAGAAAGCCGTGTCCGGCCCGTATTTTTGAACCTGACGGGGAACGTCCTCCAGAACGAACTGCTGAGTTCCGGACAGACCGGCGTCTCCGGTGGGATCCGGAGCGTTCTGGAACACGAACGTCATGCCCAGCTTTTCACATTCCGCCTGCATGACGTTTCTCCGCTCCAGGAACTGCGGACGCGCCATATGCCGCGGGAAAGAGTAGAATACCAGCGTTTTCGCTCCCATTTTATGCGCCACAGGAACGGACAGCTTGCTGCGCATAACCTGGTCGTAGTCGAGGACGATGTCGTTTTTGGCCGACATGAGATGGGGCTCCTCGTGGGTCTGCACGCTGATGGTAAACAGGTCCGGACGGAACTCCTTCGCCTTTACGACGCCCGCCACGCAGCCCGGAACGGCCTGATTGAGAACGATGCCCTTAACGTCAGGGTCGTCCGCCAGACTCACGATCTGCTGAATCGTCGTTTCCTGCTCGTCCATAAACCGGTCGGGGTACGTGACGTGAACGATTCTGTCCGCGCCGTATTTCTTTATCATTTCCTCGGCAGCCCGATATTCTTCCTCGTTCTGCGACGTCGTTCCCGTCACGATGCCAACCTTCGCGGCCGCAAAAGCACCGCTCGCAAAAACAACCAGCATCGCTGCCGTCAGAAACGCCGCACAAATTTTTCTACACATTGTTTCAATCCTCCTCCTTCACTCTCGAACCATAAGAAAAATCCCTGTTACCCCGCTTTTCACAACACCTTGTTTTTTTTGTTTTGCGCCGCTCACCTCCCAACGCGAACAGACCCGCTAAATCTTAATCAGGCTTAATCCCTGATTAAAAGCATCAATAATCATTGAGCATCATGGCGGCGAAGACTTTGGCCTCGTTCAGCATGTGCTCGATTTTACAGCGTTCGTCCGGCATGTGGGCGGTGGCGTCGAGGGCCTGTTCCCACGCCAGGGCCGTCACTCCGGCCGTACGAGCCGGCGTGGCGCAGGTCGCGCCGCAGTGCCCGCCAAAACGCGGTTCGACGCCCAGAACCTCCCTGACGGCGCCGGAGGTGAGGCGGATGATCGGAGAGTCCAGCGACGGAAGCGCGGCGGGGTCCTGCCTGTTGGCGATGGTCACTTCGATGGTGGTTCCCGTACGTTTCGCAACGTCTTCAGATACCTGCCTGGCCAGCGCAATCACTTTGTCCAAGTCCGAACCGGGAAGCATCCTGCAGTCGAAGGCAAAACGCTCCATGCCGGGAACCGTGTTGATGTTGGCCACGTTTCCGAACCGTCGGGTCGGCTCGAAGGTGCTGGTCGCCGGGTCGAAGAGGTCGTTGGAGTCGGTGGAAATTTTGTGAAAAGCGCTGTCCAGCTCCACGGAGAGGAGGTTCGCCACCCGACAGGCGTTGATTCCCCGATTGGGAAGGGAGGCGTGAACCTGTTTGCCGTGAACAACGAACTCCAGCCACAGAGGACCCTTTTCTCCGATATACAGGATGTCTCCCTTTTCCGTCCCGATGTCCGGAACGAGGATGAGGTCGTCTTTTTTCAGGCGGTCGGTCATTTGATTGAAGCCGAAATGACTGCCCATTTCCTCGTCGGCCGCAAAGCAGAGAATCACCTCGCGTTTGGGGGATATTCCAAGTTTTTTCAGCGCGTACAGCGCATAAATGGAGGCCACCAGAGCCTGACCGTTATCCAGGGCTCCGCGCCCGTGAACGTAACCGTCTTTTACGAAAGGTTCGAAGGGATCATGGCTCCAGAGTTTTCTGTCTCCTTCGGGAACGACGTCGATGTGGGAAACGATCCACAGCCTTTCCCTCGAAACACCGGGGTAATTCACGATGAGGCTGGGACGTTTTCCCCCCGGCGCGCCGTCGTCCTTTACGAAAAACCACTCCGGATCAGGCAATTTGAGACTCTTCAAAATTTTCTCGATCAGCTCGGCTTTGGCCTGCTCTCCCGTTCCTCCATTGCGAGGCGTGACGGCGGGACAGCGAATCAGCGAGCAGAGGGCGTCCACCATTTCCTTCTCCAGATGTTCTATTTCCGTGAAAATTTTTTCTTTCTCCTTCACCATTGCTCTCCTCCTCTATTTGGAGGGCTCTTCAGGCCAGTCCTTCCAGACTTCCCGGTTCACGAGGCTTCTGGGTTTTTTGCCGTGCAGGACGGCAACGAGGTTTTCCGCCGACCGGGTGGCCATTCCGTCCCGGGCTACCCGACTGGCGCTCCCGATATGCGGCACCGTCGTCACGTTGGGGAGGGTCAGAAGCGGTTCGTCCAGCGGCACCGGCTCTTTGACGAACACGTCGAGCCCCGCGCCCTGAATCCACTTTTCGGAGCAGGCCCGGTAAAGCGCCGCCTGATCCACCAGCGGGCCACGGGCCGCGTTGACGAGGATGGCGGTTTTTTTCATCATCCGCAGTTCCTTCTCGCCGATGAGGTTCTTCGTTTTCTCGTTCAGGACGCAGTGCAGCGTGACGAAGTCGCTTTCCTTCAGCAGGTCTTCCAGGGGCAGATACCGCGCGCCCAGCTGTTTTTCAGCATCCGGCTTGCGCTCCGTGTCGAAGTAGATGACGTTCATATCGAAGCCCTTCGCCCGGCGCGCCACCGCCTGCCCGATTTGCCCGAACCCGATGATGCCGATGGTGGCTCCGGCGACCTCCACTCCCACCATGAGTTCGGGAGACCAGATCTTCCACCCTCCGGAACGCAGGAAATTACTGGATTCGATAATTCGGCGCGCGGACGCCAGAATGAGCGCGAAGGTCAGGTCCGCGGTGGCCGGAGTGAGAACTCCCGGCGTGTTGGTGACGCAAATCCCCCTTCGGGTCGCGGCCTCCACGTCGATGTTGTCGTATCCGACGGCATAGTTGCTGACCACTTTCAGCTTCGGAGCGGCGTTCAGCAGTTCTTCGTCCACCCGGATGGGCAGCCCCGAAAGCAATCCCTCCACGTCTTTGAGCTCCCTGAAGAGCTCCTCCCTGGGGGGCGCGCCCTCCTTCTCCCATATTTTGAAATCGACGCTGCCCCGCAGCAGCTTCAGCCCGGCCTCCTGAATCGGTAAACCCACATACGCTTTCGGCAAAGACATCTTTCCATCCCCCTCGTTTTCATTTTTTATATCTTTTTCTGAGTTTTTTCTTCAGTGCTTCCTACTCCGCGCCACAATGCGCAATTAAATTGATATTTTACAACATAGCGATTTTACAGCATAGCGACGGGAAAGTTCAGGACTTCATCCGTCTGGTGAAAATCCCTGTCGGTACGCTCCTTTTGAGCGCGGATTTAATCGTCACGAAAAATATCATTCAGAAAACATCGTAAAACGATAAAATATCTAACATATCTAACATATATCTAATAAACTTGACATATTCTTGTCGAAAAATGTAAAATGCAACCATAAATTCCAGATTAAATAAAAACATAAGTACGCTGGCGCGTGGCAGTACCAAAAGAGAAGAGCAAAGCGTTGGCAGTTATGGGTTTAACTACAATTTTATAGTTATGGTGTAAGCAAGCGTATATCTCTGCCGAAAATAAGGGGTTGACCATGGGAGACGGAGAGACGAGAGACGTTGCGGCCTGCGGCGCGGGAGAAAACCGGTTTTTTGGAGTTTCCTGTCGGCGGACAGAACGTCCGAAATTTGCAAAACCTGTAAAATCTGTAAAAAAATCGCAATTCTCACAGAGAAACCGCTTCGTCGAAGCGCCGCTTTCTGCAGCATTGACGTCTCCCATTTCAGAAATTTTAGAAACGAGGAGGGGGCCGTTATGACCCCTTCCGAGCATATGCAACGACAGAGGCGCGAAGTTCTGCGCGAAAGCAGGAAGCTCTCCAGAGCTCTGGCGCGGCAGGAGGCGAAGATCGAGCGATACCGAACCTTCGTCGCCATGAGCGGAATGATGGAGTCCTGTCGGGCGTTTGAGCGTCAAAAGCTGAGTCGGTACCTGCGGTTTCTGCTGATGTACTCCCGAAATCCCATTTTGCTGCTGGATCGGAAAGGGCGCGTGGTCCGCTGCGGCGACGCCTTTTTGAAAGCGGCCGGGCTCGACCGCTCTGAACAGGCGGAGGGACGGGATGCCTTCGAGGTTTTCCGCTCCATCCTGGGCGCGGAGTTCGCCCTCAGAGTGCGGAGATGGCTCCATGAAGCCGAAACCGGAGACAAAAAAAGCGCGGCGAGCCTCCGCTCCCTTTCACAGGGCCGGGAAGAACCGTGCCGGTACGAAGTTCACATCACCCCCGCGTTCGGCGTCGACGGCGAGTTCGAAGGGGCGATCGTCCTCTGTTACGACTCCGCCGGCTTGCGACGGGAACTGAGCGCGAAGGCCGACGTCCACAAAGCCTCGGCTGAGGTGAAAAATCACTTTCTGGCCTACATAAGCCACGAAATCCGGACGCCGGTGAGCGTCATCACCGGCATGGGCGACCTGATGCGGGTCGATAACCTGGACGAGGAACAGGCCCGGTATTTCTCGGACATCCAAAAGACTTCCCGTTCTTTGATGAGAGTCGTCAACGACATCCTGGAACTCTCCAGGATAGAGGCGGGGAAGCTGCCTCTGACCCTCGCGAGTTACGACATTTCCGCCCTTTTTTCCGACGTCTGCTCCTTCACGCGCTTCACCGTCCGGGACAAACCTCTGGATTTCCTGAGCTCCATCGCGCACGACATCCCGCCCGTGCTGTACGGCGACGAGACGCGGCTGCGCCGGGCGATCTCGAACATCCTGGACAGCGCTTTAGAGGGCATCGACCTGGAGCGTGTCGTGGGCATTGTCTCGGAGCGCGTCGAGAAGGGCCGCCTGCTCCTGAGCCTGACGCGGGAGAAACACAAGCGCGAAGAATGCGAAAAAGGTGAAGAAGGCGGCGATTTCCTGTCCATCCGGATCGAGGCCACGGACGGAGGCCGAGGGAAAGAAAAATTCGAAAGAATCTCGAAAATCGCGCCCGCGGGAACGGACACGGCCTGGGCGGATCTAACGGGAGAGACCCTCGGGTTATGCCTCGCGGCGCGGCTCGTGGAGATGATGGGCGGCGCAGTCACGGCAAGTCACGGAGAGGGCGGGCAAAACCAAAACAAAACCTCGGTTTTCACAATTCTGCTGCCCATAAGAGAGGGGAACCCCGAAGAGCTGGAGCGGTCGGGGGACTTCCCGCACGTCATGGTTCGTCCCGGAACGTCAGTTTTGGTAACGGACGACAACGTCGCCAACCTCCGCATCGCCGCCGGATACCTCGCGAAACACGGAATCGAACCGGATTTGGCGAAAAGCGGGGAACAGGCGCTGAAAATGGCGAGGGCCCACGACTACGATCTGGTTTTCGTGGACCACATGATGCCGGGGATGGATGGAATCCAAACCGCCCAGGCCATCAGAGCCCTGGGCGAAAGTCAGGACAAACTCCCCATCATCATGCTCTCCGCCAACGCGGACGAGGGCATGAGGGAGTTCTTCATCCAGTCGGGCCTCACCGACTATATCCCCAAACCGATAGAGCCATCGAAGCTGAACGACATTCTGGCGGCCTGGCTGCCAAAAGAACAAATCAAACCGAGAGAAGGGACGGCATGACGCTCGAAATTCGGGAAACATCCGGCGTAAGCGCCAAAAAGCACGAAAAAGGCGCTAAAAATTCGGGGGGGGGGGGGGGGTAAAAGTGGATGCCGTCTCGACACAGAGCAGATATCGGCGGCTCCGGCTGGCCAGTAATTCCAACGCCGTCATGCTCCTGGACAAAGACG
>JAISUO010000121.1 GCA_031272035.1 Synergistaceae bacterium | reverse complement strand
GCATTGGAGGTGCCGGAAATGAATCAGGCAGTCGAAGCGTACCGCGCCACGGTGGTCAGGCCGGAATTCAAAGAACTGGAACGTTTGCGTTCGCTTGCGCGTCATAATGAAGCCTCGGCACTCGAACACGCCCGTCAGCAGGAACGCGCCAGGTGGGAGAGCGTTGTCGCCGACAAAGAGGCAGAGAACACCACGCTTCGCGCGCGTATTGCCGAACTGGAGGCGCAACTTGACGGAAACAAATAATCCAGCGTACCGCGCCACGATAGTCAGGCTGCATGAGGACATTATCACAGACGAATAACGGGCAGGCATACGAGGCTTGACAGTTTCCCCTGAGGAGTGATATAACCGGTATCGTTTTGTCAGGAAACGCGATGAAGGGACAAAGGGGCAGGAAATACGCGTTCCACAGAGAGAGGGGTTCACCGGCTGAAAGACCCCTTGGAGGGCGTCCATGTCTCACCGACCTGGAGCGGGCATCGAGCTTTTTGCGGCGCGTGGCTTCAAAAGGGTAAGATGCAGGGGAGCGCCCCGAACAGCGCATAACAAGGCGCCGTTCTTTCCGGTTGGAGCAGACCCGGAGGCAGAGAACGGAATTGGAGTGGAAACGCGGGATGAATGAATCTCGTCTCCTGAGAAATATGGGGGCGAGATTTTTTTTACTTCATATTTTCAAGTTATTTTCGATATTTTATCAATATTTATATTTTTAATTAAATGCGAAGTTTTGCTTAAATAATGCAGAGTTTTTATTTAAATGCCAGGTTTTTATTTAAATGTGGAAGGGATTGGGTTTCGCATGGGAATTCTCGCTCGTTACGCGCCTCTGTTGCCTCTGACGGCATCGACGCCTTCGGTGAACCTCGAAGAAGGAAACACGCCTTTGATTCCTCTGCCCCGCGTGGGTGAGCGGCTGGAAATCGAACTGTGGGGAAAATTCGAGGGCTGCAATCCTTCCGGTTCCTTTAAGGATCGAGGTATGGTCCTGGCTGTGGCCAAAGCTCTGGAGGCAGGGGCCAGGGCCCTGATCTGCGCCTCCACAGGAAACACGTCGGCCTCTGCCGCGGCCTATGCCGCCGCGGTCGGGCTTCCCTGTTACGTCCTGCTGCCCGCGGGCAGGGTCGCTCTGGGGAAACTGGCTCAGGCCCTCATCTACGGAGCCACGGTTATCGCGGTGCGGGGAAATTTTGACAAAGCTCTGGAGCTTGCCCGGGAAGCGGCCGAGATGCGGGGGTTTGCCATCGTCAATTCCGTCAATCCCTATCGCCTCATCGGACAGCGCACGGGGGCCTGGGAGGTCTGCGAAGTCCTGAAGGACGCGCCGGACTGGCACGCCATCCCCGTGGGCAACGCGGGCAATGTCAGCGCCTGCTGGGCGGGTTATACGGAATACCGCCGGCTGGGCAGAATATCGAAAACGCCGCGCATGATGGGCTTCCAGGCGGCGGGGGCCGCGCCTCTCGTCACGGGACAGCCCTGCCCGAACCCTGAAACGATTGCCACGGCCATACGCATAGGCAATCCCGTCAGCGCGGATCTTGCCCGAGAAGCGATTTCCGCCTCTGGAGGAGAATTCAACTCCGTCACGGACGACGAAATTCTCAGCGCCCAGCGACTGTTGGCCTCAAAGGGGGGAGTGTTCGCGGAACCCGCGTCCTGCGCTCCTCTGGCCGGCCTCGTAAAACTGAAGGAACTCGGCCGGCTTCCCCGAAACATCCGAGTGGTCATGGTCCTCACGGGGAACGGCCTGAAGGACCCGGATACGGCAATGAAGCAGGTGACCGCTCCTGTGGAGATCGGAGACACCCTCGACGAGCTCCTGCGGGTCCTGAAACCGGGAAGTCTGACGCGATGAACGGCCCGCTGATTTCCATTCGCGTTCCCGCGACCAGCGCGAACCTGGGCGCGGGCTTTGATTCCCTGGGCATGGCGCTGTCGCTTTACAACGTGTTCAACGTCATGAAGCTCCAGCCCTGCGGCTTGTTTTCCTGCGACGTGGTGGGCGAGGGGTTCAGCGAGAGCGAGCTGACCAGCGCCCGGAGCAACATGGTGATCCGAAGCTATATTCGGGCCTGTGAAATCTGGAACGTTTCACCGCGAGGCTTTGTGCTGGAATGTCACAACGTCATCCCCCTTTGCAGAGGGCTTGGGAGTTCCTCCACGGCGGTGGTGGCGGGGGTCGTTCTGGCCAACCTGATCTCGGGCCGTCATGCTCCGGAGTCCGAGCTGCTGCGGGTGATGACGGTCATTGAAGGACATCCGGACAACGTCGTGCCCTGCTACCTGGGTGGAATGACGGTCTGTTGCTGGGACGGCATGGATCTGCGTCATGTCAAACTTCCTCCGCTGCCGGAAGACATCCACGTCGTCGCCGCTGTTCCCGACGTTCAGGTTCGGACCCCCGATGCCCGCAACAGTTTGCCCCGTGAAGTTCCCTTTGGCGACGCCGTATTCAACCTTGGAAGAGCCGCGCTTCTCAGCGCCGCCTGGGCCACGGGACAGTGGGATCTGCTGTCCTGGGGAATGGAGGACCGGCTGCATCAGCCCTACCGATCCCGTCTTTTCCCCGGAGGCGAGGTGATTATGGACCGCGTCCGGTCGCTGCCGGGATGTTTCGGCGTGGCCATCAGCGGCTCCGGTCCCACCATCGTCGCCCTCGTCCGGGGCGCTCCCGGCTCCGTGGCCTCCACCCTGTGCCGTACCTTCTCGGAGTACGGCGTCACCTCCCGTTTCTTCGTCCTGCAGGGCTCCGCCGGAGGCTGCCGGTTTACGGTCCGGCGCCCTTCTTCAGAAGAGGAATCGGATTACCTGATCGCCATGTAAAATGAGTAAAATATGATGATAATGCAGGAAAGGACAGAAAAATCATGAAGGATTTGATTGTGCTGAATTCTCCATCAGCAAAGGAAAAGGTCGTGGAGGACGTTCGCAGCGATCACTCCGCGGCGCGTATTGTCCTGCTGGGTGTTCCCGACGTTCCGGGGGTGGCCGCGAAGGTTTTTTCCGCGCTGGCGGAGCAGCAGGTTGGAGCCGCCATGATCGTCCAGAACAACATGAGAGGCGGCATGACGGACATTGGCTTTCTGGTGCGAAAGGAACGCCTGGACGCCGCCATCGTCGTTTGCCGGAAGGTCGCGGCGGAGGTGGGAGCTCAGGGGGTCTCCTTCAACACGGAGGTGGCCCGGGTGTCCGTCTGCGGCCGGAATCTGGGGGACAATCCCGAGGTTCCCGCGAAAATGTTTTCCGCTCTGGCAAAAGCCGGAGTGAACATCGAAATGATCGTCTCCAATGCTCTGGACATCACCTGCGTCGTCGCCGAACCCAGCGCCTCGGCCGCTGTCGAAGCCCTGCAAAAGGCCTTTCCGGAGGATCTGGAGGTTTAGACCGCATGAAATCCCGCCCCGGGAGAAATGCGTTCCCGTAAAGTCATATTCTTCTGTTAATATAATCGCGTCAACGTGAAATTATCCCGGAGGAACGGGAAGCCTCTTCTTCCGGAGTGCAAAAGATTACAGGAGGTCGGCTTTATGGAGCCCAACAAGAAACGAACGCAGTTCTCTCTCGCCTATTTCATCCTGATGATCTTCATCATATGGATTTTCAACGACATGATTTTCCGTCCCTACATCGCCCAGGAACGTGAAGTTTCCTACAAAACCTTCCTGGACTTCCTTGCGAAGGGACAGGTGGAACGAGTCGCGCTGGGAACGGACAGAATCACGTTTACCCTGAAGGGCGGCCAGCCTGTCGCGCCGGGACAGCCGGCGTCGGTCCTCCAGTCCCACAACGTGGTTCGGGTGGAGGATCCGAAACTCGTCGATCGCCTGATGGAGGCGGGGGTCGATTTCGCGGAAGTGAAACAGACGGAGAACCTTCTGAACGCCCTCATGGGTTGGGTCGTGGCGTTTCTTCCCCTCTTCCTGATCTGGTACTTCCTGTACAGAAAAATGTCCGGCATGGGCAACAGCGTGCTCTCCTTCGGCAAGAACAACACCCAGGCGATACAGGGAGAGCTGACCGGCGTGAAGTTCGCGGATGTGGGAGGTGTCGGCGAGGCCGAGGTGGAGCTTCGGGAGATTATCGACTATCTCAAAACTCCGGCCCGCTTCAGCCGGCTGGGGGCCAAACTTCCCAAGGGAGTGCTCCTGGTGGGGCCTCCCGGAACGGGTAAAACCCTTCTGGCGAAAGCGACGGCAGGGGAGGCCGGTGTTCCGTTCTTCTCTCTCACCGGCTCCAGCTTCGTGGAGATGTTCGTCGGCGTCGGCGCGGCGAGGGTGCGGGACCTTTTCGACCAGGCGAAGAAAAAGGCTCCCTGCATTATTTTCATCGACGAAATCGACGCCATCGGTCAGGCCCGTTCCAATCTGGCGGCCATGAGCGGCAACAGTGAGCGGGAAAATACCCTGAATCAGCTTCTGGCCGAGATGGACGGCTTCAAAGCCAATACGGGAGTGGTGATCATGGCGGCCACGAACCGCCCGGAGATTCTGGACCAGGCCCTTGTGCGTCCCGGCCGGTTCGACCGGCAGGTGCAGGTGACGCTGCCCACGGAGGAAGGACGTCTGGGCATTCTCAAAATACACACCCGTGAGGTGCCGCTGGAGAACGAGGCCGACCTGGAGAACATCGCCAAAGTCACGCCGGGATTTTCCGGGGCGGAGCTCGCCAATATCGTCAACGAGGCATCCCTTCTGGCCGTTCGCCGGAACGCGGACAAGGTGGGGTTCCGTGATTTCGACATGGCGATCGAGCGGGTCGTCGCCGGACTTCAGAAGAAAACACCCCTGTCGCCGGAGGTGCGAAAGAAGGTCGCCTATCACGAAACGGGACACGCGCTCACGGCGTTCTATCTCACAGGCGCAGACCCCGTGCACAAGATAAGCATCATCCCCACGTCGAAGGGGGCCCTCGGTTACACGATGCAGCTTCCCACGGAAGATCAGTACCTGAGGGGAGAAAATGAGCTTCGCGCCAGGCTGGCTGTGATGCTGGGAGGCAGAGCGGCGGAGCTGCTCATTTTCGGCATAGCGACCACAGGGGCCGCCAACGACCTCGAAGTAGCCTCCATGCTTGCCCGCAGGATGGTGACGGAGTTTGGCATGTCGAAGAACCTGGGCCCCGTCCGGTACTCGAACCCGGAGGGGGCGTACCTTGCCACGCCGGCCTCGAACAGGAGCGACATCTCTCAGGAGACGACGGCCTCCATTGACAGAGAAATTCGCGATATTTTGACCCAGGCTCAGGAAAAATCCATGGAAATTCTGGAATCTCATCGGGTCGTGCTGGACAAAATCGCAAACGTCCTTCAGGAAAACGAAATCATCATGGGAGACGAAATGAAGCAAATTATCGAGTCAACGAAAAACTGATACCAGTTTGAAGTAAAAGTTTGAATTTGGACTTCTGATTTGCATTTTTGAGGTTGAAACGCCGCAGGAGAAAACGAAATTGAAAAATTTTCTCCGGCTGGTGTTTCAACCTTTTCATATTGAGCCGCGCCCCGCCGGAACCGAACTCCGCTGAATTTTTGATTTAAATTTTACCTGTCCTTTCACTGGAATTCTTTTCATTATTTTTACCGAAGCATTTAATTTAGTTCATTGCTTATAACTTTTGTACTTTAATAAACTAATATGCATAAAATATATTGATAGAGTAGATTTATAAATATAAATACGAAGAAATACTGTTGTTTTAAAAGAAATGTATGTTAAAAATTTGATCAGAATTTCCGAAACAGAGAAATCAGGCAAAAAAATTCCGGAAGGAAAATTCCGAAAAGTTGCCGGCACGGAAGTGGAATGTCTGCGCATCGCTCATCCTGATTTTTTAAAGGTGAAACTGGACGGAAGGCGCTTCGCCATGAGGTGTTTTCCGTTTCAGAACAGTAAAGGGGAGATTTCGTTTTCTCTCCGAAATAAGGAGGTCGCAGCTTTGAACGATAATAGCGTGCAACAACGGGAGCATTGGGGCAGTCGTATAGGTTTTATTCTCGCTGCAGCGGGATCGGCAATTGGTTTGGGCAATATCTGGCGTTTCCCCTATCTGGTGGGGAAAAACGGCGGCGCTGCCTTTGTTCTGGTCTATCTGATCATCACTGTTTTCATAGGGCTTCCCGTCGTTCTCGTGGAGTTTGCCGTCGGTCGCGCGGCACAGAAGGCGCCGGTGGCCGCTTTCAGCGCCATTGGAGCTCATCCCTTCTGGTCTTTGATCGGCTGGCTGGGAACCATTGCCGGAGGCTTTCTGACGCTTTCCTTTTATAACGTGGTTGGAGGCTGGACGATCAAGTACATGATCGAGAGCCTGGGCGTTCTCATGCCCGTCGCCGCATCGGGGGGAACCAGCGAGTTCTTCGGCGCGTTCGTGGGATATTCCTGGCAGGTTGTGCTGTTCCAGGCTGTTTTTATGATTTTGACCATGCTGATCGTGCTGGGAGGTATCGGAAAAGGAATTGAGAGGGCCTGCAAGGTCATGATGCCGACGCTTTTCGTGATCCTTCTCGTTCTGATTGTCCGTTCCGTCACCCTGCCGGGAGCCGAGGCGGGAATCGAGTTCTACCTGAAACCCGACTTCAGCAAACTGACCGGAGCAACGATGCTGGACGCGCTGGGGCAAAGTTTCTTCTCACTGTCCCTGGGCCTGGGCGTCATGATCACCTACGGAAGTTACCTCGGCAGGGAGGAACGTATTCCCTCGGCGGCCGTGTGGACGGCTTCTCTGGATACTCTTGTGGCTCTTTTGGCGGGACTGGCCATTTTCCCCGCGGTTTTCGCCATGGGGCTGGAGCCGGCCCAGGGGGCGGGGCTTTCCTTCGTGACGCTGCCGGCGGTGTTCGCTAAAATGCCCGCTGGTATGCTCTTCTCGTTCCTCTTTTTCCTGCTTCTGTTTTTTGCTGCCGTGACGTCGTCCATGTCTCTCATGGAGGTGGCGACGGCCTTTGCCATGGAACGATTCGGCCTGAAGCGCTCCAAAGCCGCCATCAGCATGGGAATTATCATTCTGCTGCTGGGCGTTCCGTCCGCCCTCTCCCTGAGCGGCAGCCCGGCTATTCATGGCAAGATTTTCTTCGACGCCGTGGAATATGTCTGCAACAATATCCTTCTGCCTCTCGGTTCTCTGCTGGCCTGTATCTTTGTGGGATGGATCTGGCTCGACAAAGCCTGCAGCGAGCTGACCAACGAAGGAAAAATCTCATTTGGGCTGATGAAGGCTTGGATCTGGTGTGTGCGTATTCTTTCCCCTCTGGCCATTCTTTATATTTTCGCAACAGGCCTGAAATGGTAGAAGGTCTGAAATACCTGAAGGATTTGAATCTGAGCTGATTTGGAGCCGGTGGTGGAGATCGGGCTGTGTTTGTCTCCATCGCCGGCTCTTTGTATGGTAAACTATGCCATAGCTGAAATTGAGAAGGGTCGAGGATTGAGATGACGTTTCGGCAGGGGCAACATGGAAACCGCTGGAGATTCCCGCGGGGAAAATTTTCTGGCGGCGGCCTGTTGGTGGCGGTGGTCGTTGCCGTTTCGGTCTGCGCTTCCCTCAGAGCCTGTGCCGAAGATCTTCTCAAAACCGAAATCATCGCCCGTTTTGCGGAGGAGAAACCCCGTTTCTGGGGCATGGACCTGGAAGGGATAACCACGCGCCTTCCCACCGAAGAAAAAATTCTGGCCCTCACTTTCGACGCCTGCGACGGACGCCCCGATGGTTATGACCAGGAATTGATCGAGTTTCTGATAAAAAACAAAATTCCAGCAACGCTCTTTGTCAGCGGGCAATGGATCGAAGCCCATAAAGACGTCTTTTCAATGCTGGCCGCCAATCCCCTTTTTGAGATCGGCAGCCACGGAATGCGACACAGGCCCCTGTCTGTTACGGGGAGATTCGCTTATAACCTTCGGGGAACGGAGAGCGTCGCCGCGGCTTTCGACGAGGTCGAGGAGGGCGTGAGTAAAATAGAAACCCTGACGGGGCGGCGTCCGGCATTTTTCCGCGCGGGAGGCGCTCATTACGATGACGTGGCGGTTCGTCTCGTGAAAACCCTGGGCTGTAAAATCGCGGGATTTTCACTCAACGGCGACTTCGGGGCCACGGCCTCGGCCGATCAGGTCGAAAAAACGTTTCGCTCCGCCAGAGGCGGAGAAATCGTTCTCATGCACATGAATCGCCCTGGTTCGGGGACGCTGCCCGGGCTGAAACGCTCCTTGCCCTTTTTGCGGGAGCGGGACTTTCGATTTGTCAGACTGTCAGAATGTTTTACTGAGAAAGAGGCAGAGTGATTTGGCCATTGTCCTGTTCAAGCTTGTTCTGATTCCGTCTCTGGTGGCAGTTCTGACGCTGATTTCAAGACGCTGGGGGCCGGATGTGGGCGGCTGGTTCGTGGGACTTCCCCTGATTTCCGGTCCGGTGTCCGCCTTTCTCCTGATGGAACGGGGCAGGGATTTTGCCCTTGCTTCAGCGCGCAGCACGCTCCACGGGATTATTGCCGTGGCTGCTTTCAGTCTCGCTTATGAACGCGTTTCCCGTTTTTGTCGATGGCCACTGACCGTCGTCGCGGGATTGACGGCGTATTTTGCGGTTGTCGCGCTGTTTTCAGGAGCGTCGCTACCCTTCGGAGTGTCGCTGTTTCTGGTCCTGAGCGTCATCGCCTTCGGCTGTCGCGCCCTGCCCGCCTGCACCGAAGCGGTGTCCACCGCGGCGGCTCCTTCCTGGGATTTGCCCTTCCGCATGATCGCCGCCACGGCTATCGTCGTCGTCCTGACCGCCGTATCGAGCTTTCTGGGTCCTCAATTGAGCGGCCTTCTTTCAACTTTTCCCGTCTCGATCTCAGTCATGTCGACTTTTTCGCACCGTCTGTACGGGCGTCTGGCCGTTTGCCGGCTGGAACGAGGAGTCCTCGTCGGCTCTTACTCCTGCGTCGGTTTTTATGTCGTCGCCGTTTTGACCCTCCCGACCTGGCATCCCGCGGTTATCTATTCACTGGCCACGGCCTGCGCTTTGGGGATAAACATTTTTGTTTTTTACGCGATGTCGGGAAAATGGAACAGGGAACGCCGGCATCCGTGAAAATTCAGCTTTCTTAAATTCAGTTTTCTTCCAAAAATCGACGCCAGAATTTTTTTAAACGGGCGGCGATATTTTGTTCATACCCCAGCGAGCCGGGATAGTAGTAGCGACGGGGTGACTCCATATACTGCTGGGGCAGCCAGTGGCGGGGGTCGTCGTGAGGGTAGAGGTATCCGCTTCCATCGGGTTTCAGGTGATGGGGAACGGCCTGGAGCACGCCCTTTTCGATTTCGGCGGAGGCCCGATCCACCGCGAGGTAAGCGCTGTTGCTCTTGGGGGCGGCAGCCAGATAGATCACGGCTTCGGAGAGGATGATTCGGGCCTCCGGCAGGCCGGTCATGTCGGCGGCAAAGGTGGCGGCCGCGGCGATTTGAAGGGCCGCGGGATCCGCAAGACCGATGTCCTCCGCCGCGGAGATCAGGATCCGGCGGCAGATGAACCGAATGTCCTCGCCTCCGGCCAGAAGGCGGGCCAGCCAGTAGACCGCGGCGTCGGGGTCGGAGCCGCGAATGCTCTTGATCATGGCGGAGATGATCGAATAGTGGTCGTCTCCTTTTCTGTCAAAACGGACACTGGCGCTTCCCACGGTCTGTTCGACGGCCTCGGAGGTGAGAGTGGTTCCTCCGGTCGCGGCTATGAAGGAAACCGAGGCTTCGAGGCGGGTCAGGGCCTGTCGCACGTCCCCACCGGAGGCGGTCGCGATGCCCAGCAGAATTTCGTCCGACGCCCGAACCTCCAGATCGCCCAGCCCCCGTGTTTTGTCCTCCATCGCCCGGCGCAGAAGAGGTAGAAGTTCCTCCGGCGTCAGAGGTTTCAGGTCGAAGATGATCATGCGGGAAAGCAGGGTTTTGTTGATTTCGTAACGGGGATTTTCCGTGGTCGTCCCAATGAGAATCAGGTCTCCCTTTTCTACGGAAGGGAGCAGGACGTTCTGCTGGGAGCTGTTGAAATGATACAGTTCATCGATGAAAGCCAGAGCCGACGTCCCTCCGCCCATGATCTTCAGGCGTTTTGCCTCCTCCACCAGATCCCGAAGCTCCGCCACTTTCGCCGTGACCGCGTTGATTTCCAGAAGGCTGCGTTGAGTGGCCCTGGCGATCAGACGCACCAGCGTGGTCTTTCCCACCCCCGGCGGTCCGTACAGAACACAACTGGGCACCCGACCCGTTTCGATCAGCCTGCGAAGGGGGGCGTTTTCGCCCATCAGATGGGGCTGTCCGCAGTACTCCTCCAGGGTCAGGGGGCGCATTCTTTCGGCGAGGGGCGTCTCGGAAAGGATCATTATGTTTTTGCCGTCCACTTCAGAGAGTCGATGAAAAAATTTTCAAGTTCCGCGCCTTGAAGCGACGGAGGAACCTCCTGGACGCGATGGGAGGGCTCTCGATCCTGAGTTTCCGGAGGGACGAACTGCACACAGGGCCAGTGGGCCGCCATAAGGTCCTCCAAAAGGGGAGACAGGGGCATGTCGATGGCCTGGGCGGGAAATGTGGAGTCCTTCCAGTCGGAGAGGCCCAGCTTTGCCTCCTCGGGGATGCTGAAACGAAAGGCCCCCAGCCTGGCCAGGGTACGAACCTGCAGGCAAACTCCATCCGCTCCGCTCAGCCGGTAGATATTTCGGGCGGCCGCTTTGAGGTGTTCCGTTCCGTATTTTCGCGTCAGGTCATGATACTCCCAGGGGACCAGAGGCGAGGGATGGGCAAGGGCATGGGCAAATTCTTCGACCGTGGGCCAGGCGGCGTCGGCCAGATGGGACCATTCCGTTTCCCCTCGCTGGACCAGAACGGCTCGAATGGCAGCGCGGCGCGCCCCTAAAATGTCGTAGATGAAATCTCCCGTCATGACGCAGTCGGCCAGGCGGACCTTCATCTTTTTTGCCGCCAGGGCCAGAGCTTCGGGCGCGGGTTTCACGTGGGGATCTTCCCGGCTGAGCAGAACGGGAGGAAGCGTTATTCCGCATCGCTCCGCCGCCAGCAGGATGGAATCCCGGCAGTTTCTCGATACCACCGCCCAGGGTTTGCCGGAATCGTTGAGCCAGGCGATGAGGTCCCGGGCGCCCTTCACGGGCACGGCCTTTTCCGCGCCCTCCATTTCAATTCTGCGAATCTCCGCCTTCACTTCGTCTCGGACGGACTCCGGCAGCCGGTCCGCGGCCTCGATCAGAGGGACGATTTTCCCCTCGAAATATTTTTGACGCAGAGGGCCGAAGTCCAACCGGGTGTCGGCCAGCACCCCGTCCCAGTCGAGAATGAAAGCCCCCGAACACGCGGGGTGCCAGAAGGGCGGAGAAATAGTCTGCTGCATTTGGAGTCCTCCTCGATTCGGGTGATACCGTCAGTTTCCCCGTACAACTTTTCGAGCGCCTTTTTTGACGAACCAGTCTCGCGCAGGGTCGGGAATGTCCCCTGCAGGACGATGCCGTTTTCCTTTTTTCAGAAGGAGTATAACGCTCTTTTACCCGGAAGATAAAGCGTAAAGAAGTGGATTTTCTCATATTCTCCGTCTTTTGAGGCCTGAAATTGAATCGACCGCTGTTCATTTGCCCGCGGGAAACGTGTACAATAAGAAAGATATGTCATTTGGAGGGAATTATGATGTGTTTGGCTGTGCCCTATACGATAGTGGAAATTTTCGATGATGGATCGGCCCGGGCTGAATCCGGCGGCGTCGAAGTTGAAATTCGCCTGGACCTGATCGAAGATCCGGCGGTGGGGGATACCGTCCTTGTTCACGCCGGTTTCGCGATTCAGAAGCTGGACAGGGGAGAATCCGAGGAAATGATCGCCCTCTGGAAGGAGCTCAATGAAGCGGCGGAGGCCTCCGTTGCCCGAGTCTGACCTGAAAGCGCCCCGTGAGGGGCCAGCGAATATCGAAGCCCTGCGGGGAAAACTGAGCGAATATCTGGAGTGTGCGGGGCGTCCTCTCACGTTTATGGAGGTCTGCGGCACCCATACCGTGGCCATTTTTCGATCGGGGCTGCGTTCCCTGCTGCCGGAGGGGCTTCGTGTGCTTTCCGGGCCGGGCTGTCCGGTCTGCGTCACCGATCAGTCGGAGATCGACATGGCCCTGTCTCTGGCGAAAAGGGACTGCGTCGTTCTCACTTATGGCGACATGCTGCGGGTTCCCGGCTCTTCCGGATCCCTGCTGAAGATGAAGGGAGAGGGGGCGGCGGTGGAGGTCGTGACGTCAGCCATCCAGTCCATGGAGATCGCCCGAAAAAATCCGGAGCGGGAGGTGGTCTTTCTCGGAGTCGGCTTCGAAACCACGGCCCCCGCGACGGCTGTGACCCTGCAGCAGGCCCGTCGAAACGGCCTCGATAATTTTTCCGTTCTCTGTCTGCACAAAACGGTTCCGGCGGCCCTGTCCGCCCTTTGTTCCAATCCTGACCTGAGAATCGACGGATTTATTCTGCCCGGACACGTGACGGTGGTCACCGGGCTCGACGAATACGCCTTTCTGACGAAAAAACTTCGCAGAGCCGCCGCTGTCGCCGGGTTCGAGCCGGAGGAAATTCTGGCCTGCATGACAGACCTTGCCAGACAGGTGGCCGAACGGGATTTTCGCCTGAGCGTCTGGCGGCTGAAGGACGTCCCCATTGAGGGAAATCCAGCCGCCCGCCGGATTCTGTCGGAGGTGTTCGAGCCCTGCGACGCCCGATGGAGGGGGCTGGGAGTCATTGCCGGTTCCGGCTGTCGCATCGCGGAGCCTTACGGGGAGTTCGACGCCGTGAGAAAATTCGGTCTCGACCCCGCCGAAGATGTCGTCGATAACGGATGTCGCTGCGGCGAAGTGCTTTCAGGACTGATTTCGCCGCCTGAATGTGAACTTTTCGGCAGGGTCTGTACGCCCCTTGCCCCGGTGGGGCCCTGCATGGTTTCCAGTGAAGGGACGTGTGGAGCGTGGTACAGGTATCATCAATGAAGGAGGACGCCGTAACCTCAGGACACGGAAGCGGAGGCCGTCTGACTCAGAAGCTGACGGAGCGCATTCTCTCCCGTTTCGAGACGGAGGGATTCGAGATGGAGGATTGCGCCTTTCTCGATAAAGGCGGGAACGATGCGGATATTGCCGTCACAATGGACGGATTTACCGTTTCGCCCCAGGATTTTCCCGGGGGCGACATCGGGAAACTGGCCGTCTGCGGTTCCTCCAACGATCTGGCGGTTCGAGGCGTGGAGCCCCGCTGGCTGACGCTTTCCCTGATTATCGAAGAGGGGCTGGAGTTCTCTCTCCTGGACCGCTACATGGAAAGCGCGGCCCGCACGGCAAAAGAGGGAAATATCCGGCTGATCGCGGGAGACACCAAGGTCGTGCCCCACGGCATGGCGGACAAAATTTTTATCGCGGCCTGCGCCATGGGGAAAAAAATGTCTTCCCGAACTCTCCAGACCTCGAATCTTCGGCAGGGGGATGTTTTGATTCTTTCCACGTCCCCCGGCCGTCATGGAGCGGCTCTGGCCGCCGCCCGCTTCAACATTGCCGCTCCGGGGCTGACCAGCGACTGCGCCCTTTTGTGGCCGTCCCTGAAGCCTCTGATGGCTCTTGATGGGTTGCGCTGCATGAGGGACTGCACGCGAGGCGGTCTGGGGACGGTGCTTTGCGAATGGGCGGAAGGGGCTTCCCTGGGGGTCGAGCTGGTGGAAACGAACCTGCCCGCCAACAGGGAGACAAACGCGATCTGCGACATTCTGGGATTCGATCCCCTGTATCTGGCCTCTGAGGGCTGTGCGGTCGTCGCCGTCGCCCCGGAGCAGGCGGAAGGATGTCTGGACCTGCTTCGTCAAAATTCGATCTCCAGGGACGCGGCGGTCATCGGACGCATTGTCGCCGACCACCCCCGCATGGTCGGAATGAAAACACGGATCGGAGGGATGCGCTGCGTGGACATGCCCGTTGGGGAGATTCTGCCCAGAATCTGCTGAAACCGTTTGACTTCAAAAAACGCAGGAGGAAAAACTCATGTTATTGGGACGCAAAAAAATCTCTTTTCTGAACCTTCCCACGCCGATGGAGTATCTGTCCGGCATCTCCGGAGAGCTGGGGATCAAGTTCTATCTGAAACGCGACGATCTGACGAACCTGGGCGTGGGGGGCAACAAGCTGCGCAAACTGGAATATTTGCTGAAGGACGCTATGGATCAGGGCGCGACAATGCTGATGACCGTCGGCGGCGCGCAAACCAACCACGGACGCCTGACCGCGGCGGTGGCCGCGAAATACGGCCTGAAATGCGTCATCGCCTGTATCGATAATTACCCCGGTGAAATTTCCGCCAACATCCTGCTGGATCGCCTCATGGGCAGCGAGGTCGTTCTCAAAAAGGACGACGGACGCGGTGAAGACGAGCAATTGGAGGAGCTGACCGCCCAGCTTGCCCGGAAATACGAAGCGCAGGGCGAAAAAGTCTATCGCATTCCCATGGGGGGCTCCAACGACCTCGGCGCTCTGGGATATTACGAATGCGCCGTGGAAACCACCCTCCAGGCTCACGGAATGGGCCTCGACGACGCGCGCGTTTTCGTCCCCGTGGGCAGTCTCGGCACGTACATGGGCTTATGCTGCGGCCTGAAAAACGAACACTCTCCCCTGCGCTGCACCGGCGTTGCCATCTCTCCTTTTCGAGAAGCAAAAGAAAAGCGCCTCATGGATTACTTCCACAGCGTCAAAAACACCTTCGGTCTGAAAATCGACGCGACGCGCGCCGACTTCGACGTCGAAACCGGTTATACGCGGGGCGCTTACAACAATCCCAGCCGGGAGGTCCGCGAGGCGATTTATTTCATGGCCCGCAAAGAGGGCGTCATCCTGGACCCCTGTTACACCGGCAAATGCTTCGCCGGCATCCTTGACATGGCGCGCGAAGGAAAAATCCGGCGGGGAGAAAAAATCATCATGGTCCACACGGGCGGTCTGCCGGGCATCTACACCCTTCATCATCGCGTCGAATTTGAAAAGGAACTGCGGAACGGTGTGAACGAAATCTAATATTGATGATCACTCTCGAATGAGAACGGCTGTTTTTTCGTCTTTCAGAGCCCAGGCGACACGGGCGCTTTCCTCCAGCTCTTCAAGACTGTGGAAGGCGGACATCAGATTTTTGTCCCCGACTACCGGGCCGTGATTGGCCAACAAATAACCGTCGCTTTTTTCGACCCGCTCGCCAAAGAGCCGGAAGAGCTCCTGAGAACCCGGCGGCGCATAGGGGATGATCCCAACAGTTCCCAGACGATTTTTCAGATAAGGCGTCCAGGAGGGGATCACGTCCGTCGGATTGTCGTGAGCCAGACAGGACCAGAGAACCGAGTGAAAGCTGTGGGTGTGGATGACTGCGCCTGTTTTGGGTTTTTTATTGTAGAGCGCGAGATGGAGGGGCATTTCCTTGCTGGGAGGCAGCCCTTCCAGCAGGTTCCCCGACCGGTCCACCGCCGCAAAGGAATCTCGCGTCAGCGTGCCGAAACAGGTGCCGGTTCCGGTGATGTATATCCGGTCGTCATGGAGAAAACTCATGTTCGCGGAAGCCCCGGCGGTCTTTCCTCGTTCAAACAGGCTCTTTCCGATCCAGATCGCCAGTTCGATTTTTTCCAGCAGTTCGAGAGTATTGCTCATCGTCTCATTCCTCGCCTTTTTTCTATTTTTATACCAATTTAAAGTAAAAGGCCTAAAGAGGGTTTTTTATCGGCCCGTCATTTCCAGCGCCCGGGCAAAGAAATCCGGCTGGCCGAAATTGCCCGATTTCAGAGCCAGACGAACGTCCCGGCGCTGAACGGGAACCATGACAGGAACCCCCGGCGCGATGCTTTGACCGATCAGGAAAGCGTCAAACCCCAAAGCGAGCATAACCGCTCCGGAGGTTTCTCCACCCGCAACTACGATACGGGTGTAACCCCTTTCGAAAGCGCGTCGGCCGATTTGGGACATGGTTTTTTCCAAAATTCGGGAAGCTTTTTCCGAGTCCGCCTCCGGCTCCCGTTTTCCATCGGGCTCGGCCCCCGCGCTGTAGATCAGGGGATTGTCATGCTCCTGGGCGAAACTCCAGATCTCGTCCACCGTCTGAGTCCCGTCCAGCAAACGGTCGGGACTCACGGCAAGGGCGGGGCCTCCCGCTTTCCGATACGTTTGAATTTGTTCCCGCGTGGCTTTGGAGCAGCTCCCTGAAAGAAGAATCCCCGGCCCCGAGGTTTTGCTCTCCACGGAAAACTCTCGCGGAGCGCCGTACTCCCTCCTGCAGCGGTTCGCCAGAGGGCCCAGAAGACCGGAACCTCCCGTCAGGAAACGGAGAGAACCGAAAATTTCTACGATTCTTCGTCCCTGTTCGTCATTTTCATAATCTGGCACCACGTAAAAGCGGGGGTGTCTCTCACCGAAAAGTTTCACTTCTCTGAGGGCCGCTCCCGCAGGGTCATTGAGCATCCCGGCGTTCAGAACCAGAGAGGGATATTTTCCCTGATCTTTCATCAGTGTGGGGATGAAGCTGTCCCACATGGGGTTGAGGGGGTGATTTTTCATGGGACTTTCGTTCAGAGGCACACCCTCCACATAAAGATGTCCGTCTCTCACCTGCCTTTTATTCACCGGCAGGGAGGGACACAGCAGGGTATAAGGCAGATTCAGCTCATCCAGCATGGCATCCGTGACGGGGCCGATGTTGCCTGTGGATGTGGAGTCGAAAGTGGAACAATATTTACTGTAAAGCTGCTTTGCGCCATTCTCCACAAGAAAACGAAAGGCCTCGCGGCTGTCTTTCACCGCCTCGCTGACCGGGGCGCTGCGGCTTTTGAGCGCGATAACCGCTGCGGCGCAGTTTTCCAGTCCCTCCGCGTTTTTGGGAATTCCATTGTACAGCAGGACGGGCAGACCTTCATTCACCAAAAAAGATGCGGCGTCGCTGGCTCCTGTAAAATCGTCGGCCACACAACCGAGAAACAGCGTCTGTTTTTTGCCGGTGTTCTCACTCATGCCCTACACTCCAAACTTTAAATATACCTTTTTGAATTGATATTATTATAGTCTATGGATACAAAAAACCCCCCGCTGTCTTCGGGAGGTCTGGAAAAACGACGATATTCAATTATTTGCGCGATTAACCGTCAGTGAGGGGTCACCTCGGGAGGGATGGCGCAGTGATATTTGTTGTCGGCAGTGCGGACGCGAAACTCTTCTTTCGCCTTTTCGATCAGGTCGGGGTTTTGCAGCAGTTCCGCGCCGGTCAGAGCCAGAGTTTTCCCTGCCAAAAGCATTCCCTTATGACAAAT
The DNA here is from genome assembly GCA_031272035.1 of Synergistaceae bacterium. Taxonomy (NCBI): domain Bacteria; kingdom Thermotogati; phylum Synergistota; class Synergistia; order Synergistales; family Synergistaceae; species Synergistaceae bacterium. Next base: position 33,095 of record JAISUO010000121.1, on the reverse strand, counting down.
TCCGGATTTTCCTGTGGCCACCCACTGCCAGGAATGTTCCACGGTTCCGTTGGGGAAACAGGCGACGCCAATCTGCCCCGTGGGCACGTTGAAACTCACGTCTCCCACGTCTGTGGAGCCGGGAAGAGCCGCTTCCGTGGCATGAAACGGCAGAATATCGTTAGCCACCGCTTTGGCGGAAATTCTCCTGGCCTCCTCCGTGAACGAAGGGCCATAGGTCTGAATAAGACTGCTGAAGGCCCGCTCTCGGTCCTGATCGCTCAATGTTTCCACAAAACGTTTTGCATAGGCCTCTTCTTCGGGAGTTACAGGATAAGGTCCAAGCTCCATCATTTTTTCATGGGCCAGTCGAGCCAGCGTTTCGTTGGGGATGAGCTCCGCGCAGGCGCTGTCCCATTCGATGGTCAGCTCCGTCCCCGTCATCAAAGCGGCTCCTTTTGCAACGTCCTTCACTCGGGCGAAAATTTCCCGGACCTGAGTGGTTTTGGGCGCCCGGATAAAATAGAGGGAGGTGGCGCGGGGCTGCACCACATTCGGGGCGTCCCCTCCGGCGTCGATCGTGGCGTAGTGAATTCGAGCCTCCTGAATGACGTGTTCTCGAAGATAGTTGATGCCGACGTTCATGAGCTCCACGGCGTCCAGCGCGCTGCGCCCCAGGTGAGGGGCGGCGGCTGCATGAGCGGCGATTCCCTTAAAATGAAAATAAATCTGATAATTTGCCAGGCTGCTCATGGAGAGAGGCCGGCAGACGGCGTAGGGATGCCAGGTGAGAGCCGCGTCCAAATCGCTGAACAGTCCGGCCCGGGCCATGTAGGCCTTGCCCGAACCGCTCTCTTCTCCGGGACAGCCGTAATAACGCACCGTTCCCTTCAGACCGTTTTCCCGCATATAATCCTTCAGGGTTACGGCAGCGGCCAGAGCTCCGGCACCCAGCGCCTGATGACCACAGCCGTGTCCCGGTCGGCCTTCGTCTTTCGGGGTTCGAGTGGCGGAGTTCTCCATCTGGCTGAGTCCGGCCAGTGCATCGTACTCGCCCAGGTATCCGATACAGGGCCCCGGGCCGTTGGACCAGGCGGCGATAAAGGCGTGGGACATTCCCGCAAGTCCGCGTTCGACCTGAAATCCTTCGCTTTCCAGAACTTTGCAGAAAGCGTCGGCGGAGTGGGGGAGGTCAAAACGAATTTCCGCGCAATCCCAAATTTTGTCGCTGAGCGCAATAAAAGTATCCCGTTTGTTCTCCACCAGCATGGAAATTTTATCTTTGAGCGCTGTCATCTTTCAAGGCTCCTCTTTTTATATAAAATCCAGGCAACAAAAACGCTGATCACCATAACCAGCGGCATGATGAAACTCTGACTGCGCTGAACGCCGACAGGGCCCAGAATGAAGCACATCGCGACGGCGATGATCAGTGGAGCGGCGCTCAGCTTCCTGTCTCTGAAGAAAAAAGGAACGGACAGAGCTCCCATCAGAGCGGGCATGACGTTGTCGAACCCGGGTTTCAGGACGGGAGATTCAAGCCAGGGGGCCAAAAAGCCAATTCCCAGCATACCGATGAAGAGGATGACCGCCGTCGTAATGGAAGAAATCGCTATGCAGAGGATGGAGATGACTTCTCCTTCCTTGCTGCCCGGGTTGACCCCGGCGATGTTCATTCCCGAAACGGAAGCCGGCAGCTTCATGTTCAGGATATTTCCGGTTATGCAGCTGAGATAGAGACCGCCTGCCCCGAGAACAGGATAATATGAGATATTTTCGATACAGCAGACGGGAATGAAGACCACAGCCACGTTAAATATGGCGGTGAATATCTTCCCTGTATCCGGAGAGATTCCCACGGCCCAGGTGATATACAGGGGAGCCGCCGCCATGAAAAGAAGCGCTGCGATACTGGAGATTTTTCCCAGCCTGTTGACCGCGAGATCGAAAGAACGATCCTGATCCAATATAAACACCTCCAAATTTTTTGAAATGGCTAACGGAACAGGGGAGTCGTCAAAACAGCGGCGGACATGCCGATAAGAAGGCTGATGGGGAAAGAAAATTCCCGAAGAACTCTGATGTCCCTTTTACGCGCTATTTTTTCCATGATGAGCGCGGCCGCCGCTGCCGCGCAAAAACTCAAGATTCCCGTTTTGTTCCTGGTGTTGGTGATATAAGGGGCGGACATAACGGCCAGCATACCCATAAAGAGGGCCGTACTGGCGTATTGTATAAACCCTCCGCCTTTTTCCTGAAGGTTTTTGGCTTTTTTGTCCAGCGTTCCCAGGAAAAAAATATTGAACACGATTCCCCAGATGATGCCGACGCTCATGACCCAGAAAGCCGCCACATAGATTTCCGGAGAAAAGGCAGGATCCTTGAGCCCGGTCAGCCCGTAGGATTTAGCGGTAATGTCGGCGGCCATGTTTTCATAGGCCGCCGAGCCAATGACGGACAGACGGAGCCAGGGGAAATAGCGTCCAAAGGTCTGGGTCAGCACCATGAGCATAATGACGATGGGCAGCGAGGGAATGATGGAAAAAACCGCGCTGTTCGTCATGGCCTGACGCATGGTTCGTTCTTCCAGACCAAGTTCTCCTCCCCGGCGCCAGGCGAGACGGATGAACAGAAGAGCCTGGATCGTCACGTAAATGATAATGACGCCGCACACGAGAAAAAGGATGTTGCCGTTCAGTATCTCACTCATAGATTCAGACAACGGGAATACCTCCTAACCAATAAAAACCGAAAATACTTAGCAACGGACAATTGAACATAAAGAACGAATGCCGGGGAAAACGATTTGTCACAGACCTCTCAGACGCATTTCCCGGGACAGCCAGGTCAGGGCCCTCATCCCCGCAATGGAGTTGCCCTTCGTGTTAATGCCCGGGGAGAAAACCGCCAGTCCCATCTGGCCTGGAACTACCGCGAGAATCCCTCCGGAAACTCCACTTTTGGCGGGGATTCCGGCCCGGACGGCAAATTCTCCCGATTCGTCGTAAAGTCCGCAGGTTGCCATGAGTCCGAGAAGGGCGCAGGCTGTGTCCTGGCTCAGCACTCTTCTGCCTGTGGCGGGGTTGATACCGCCTCTGGCAATGGTCGCTCCCATAAAGGAAAGGTCCTCTGTGTGAATTTCTGTGCTGCAAAGGCTGAAATAAAGAGCAAGCGTCTCCTCCACATCGCAGGCGAGAGTTCCGCTGCCATGCATGAAGTAAGCCAGCGATCTGTTGCGGTCGGCTGTGGTGGCTTCGGATTCGTAGATCTTTTGATTGACGGAAAGGACAGGACGTTTCCCTCCCTGTTCCCGAAGAATCAGAAAGGAAATGAACTCCAGCACATCCTGGAGGGCGTTGACTCCGTGCCGGTTGAGAATGAGCGAGCAAATGGAGATGGCCCCCGCGTTGATAAAGGGGTTCATGGGTATGGAGGATCTGGTTTCCAGTTTCAGGATGGAGTTGAACGCCTCCGCGCAGGGCTCCATGCCCGTATATCTGAATACGCAGTCCGCGCCGTAATGTTCAAGAGCGAAAGCAAGGGCGACGACTTTCGATATGGACTGCATCGAAAAAAGATAGTCGCTGTCTCCCGCCGAAAAGCTCTTTCCCTCCATCGTCGTCATGGACAGAGCAAAAAGCGAAGGATCTACGGATGCCAGCTCCGGAATATAAGACGCGATGCCGCCCTCGCCTGGCTGAGCACGACAGGATCTGAGGGCGCTGACAAGCAATTCCTGAGTGGGATGTTTCGCGTTCCAGTTCATCATTTCAGTTTTTTTCTGTTGAGATTCGGGCCCGGCGAAGCGGGCCGCAAATGATCGACAGCGCCGTTTCCGGACAGCGGTTCTGAAAAGGTATCCATCGTTGCATAGTCTCAACTCTCCTTTAGGGTCATACGCCAACGTTCACTCTGTCTCAAGTCTTTCCCGCTCACAGGAGTGTTTGCCGGAAGGATATTGAAATCATGAATTGTTTTACTGCAGTCTAATATACGAATGAAAGGATGGCATCAGTCAAATTGCTCGTAAAAACAGTGATTTTGACAGTAAACGATGAACAATACAAAAAAAGGAGAGGCAGGGCCCCTCCTTTTCAAATGAGATGTGATCACCCGCGCCCTTATGCCTGAATGTTGATCTGCTGCCCCACACCGAGGGACTGCAGAAGGATAGAAAGGGCCTCTTTCTGAGTGTCCATGACGTTCTTCAGCACTGCCGTCTGTGCTTCCGTAGCAACTTTGACCAGAGACATGGTCATCGAAGCCTGCGCAATGCCCGTAGTAATATCCATGGCCGTCACCTCCTTCGCATCTCAGTTTCAGTATCGGCTTCCGGAAGCATGTTCCTGAGTTCGCCTGGCCTGATTCAGTATAACCCGCTGTCAGGGCAGGGGAGGGACGGGATCGGACGACTCGGGGACGATGATGTAGATTCGTTCGCCGGGAAAAGCCAGATTGTACTCTTCCCGGGCCAGATGGGCGATTCCCTCTTTCGTTTTGTAGAACTCGACCTTTTCCCGATATTCGTTTACACTGCGTTCTTTTTCGTCCAGCCGGACAAGTTTTTTCGCCACGTCGGCCTTCAAATCGCCGATTCTGCGAAATTCAAAAAAATAGACCGTGCCTGCGATAAAAATGGCCAGAAGCGCGACGGCAGTGATGATGACCCAACGCAGACGCGGCACGAATTTTACATCCTTTCCGGAGCGGAGACTCCAAGAAGTTTCAGGCAGCGGACCAGAACGACGCGAACGGCTTCCGCCACCAGAAGACGCGCTCCTTCCACATCCGGAGCTTCTCCCAGGATGCGGTTCGTATTGTAGAAGGAATGAAAACATCCCGCCAGGTTATAGGCGCAGGTCGTGATCGCATGGGGGGCCGTCTCCAGCGACGCGTTTTCAATCTCCTGAGGGAAGAACGCCAGAGCGTTTAGCAGTCTGCGGGTTTCCTCTCCATCCAGCACCTCTTTCACGCTGTCGGGATTCAGGGCTGTCAGTTCGGGCATCCTGCCGCCCCGTTCGGTCAGTTCCCGACAGATGCTACAGATGCGGGCATGAGCGTACTGAACATAGTAGACCGGATTGTCGTTGCTTTGACGTTTGGCCAGCTCCAGGTCGAAGTCCAGCTGACTGTCGCTGCGGCGGGTCAGAAAGAAGTACCGGGTGGCGTCCACTCCCACCTCCTCCACCACGTCGTGCAGGGTGACGAACTGCCCCGATCTCGTGGACATGGGGACCTGGACTCCATCCCGAACCAGATTGACGAACTGGATCAGCAGAACGCACAGGTCGTCGGGAGAACGTCCAATGGCCTCCACGCCCGCCTTCATGCGGGGAACGTATCCGTGATGATCGGCCCCCCAGATGTCGATGACCCTGTCGAACCCTCGGTCAAATTTTTCCTTGTGGTAGGCGATGTCCGAGGCGAAATAGGTGGGCACTCCATTCGTGCGGATCAGGACGCGGTCTTTTTCGTCCGTGAAGTCCGAGGATTTGAACCACAGAGCCCCGTCCGACTCAAAGGCGTAACCCCGGCTTTTCAGATGCTCCATGGCCTGAGGCACCAGGTTGCGGGTGTAAAGGGTGCTTTCAGAAAACCATACGTCGAAGATGACGCCGAAATTCGCCAGGTCTGATTTGATCTCCCCGAGAATCGTGTCTCCCGCAAAACGCTTGAACCAGGGCAGGCTTTCGGAAAGCGGCATGGAGAGAAATCGCTCCTTCTCCTGGGAAATGACGGTCTTCGCCAGGTCGTAAATATAATCGCCCTTGTAGCCGTCGTCAGGAAAGGGAGCCTTCTCCGGACATCCCAGAACCTCAAAATAGCGGGCCTGAGTGGAACGCCCCAGAATTTCCATTTGGAGCCCCGCATCGTTGATGTAGTATTCCCGCTCCACCTTCCAGCCGGTGAAGGCCAGAAGATTGGCCAAAGCGTCTCCTACGGCCGCCCCGCGACCGTGCCCGATGTGCAGGGGACCGGTTGGGTTGGCGCTGACGAATTCCACCTGTACCCGACGTCCCTGCCCCAGATTGGAGGCTCCATAGTTTTCCCCCTCGTTCAGGACATCCTCCAGAACGGCGTACAGCCAGTTTTTGGACAAAAAGAAATTGATGAAGCCCGGCCCGGCGACTTCGATTTTTTCTACAAGATCGGCTTTTCCCGCCGCGGCCAGTTCCTTTTGCATCATGGCCGTTATTTTTACGGCCAAATCCCGGGGGGAAACGCCAAAGGATTTCGCCAGCTGCAGCGCCGCGCTGGTGGCGCGATCGCCCTGTCCTTCCCGTTTGGGGCGTTCAATCTCAAAGTCCAAATCCTTGGGAAGAGCTTTGTTTTCCGCTCTGGCAAGATTTTCAATCGTCTTCAGCAAAATCGTTTTCAGATCGACCTCAATGGAATTTCTCATTTTTACACCGTTTTTGTTCCCCGTCTGAGGCACGCGAACCCCTCCAATATGTATATCCTAAATTATAAATTGTTCAGGAAGTGAACTTTCACTTTTTAAGTTTGACCTGCACAGGGAAGTTCCTGGTCATGAAGAGACTCCACCCCTGGAGAGCCGCGTTGAGGCTCGCCGCGGTATCGTCCGCAACCTCGGTTGTGGAAACGTACAAAGATGCTTCCCCATGAAGCGTCTTTTTTTTGATCAGTTTGCAGGAGCTCGTGTATTTTATCTTTCCGGCGGCGTTACGCCCCATGTCCTGCGGAAGCAGAACGTTCATGGTTTCGGCCGGCAGTTTCACCGTTATTTTTACGTCCATGCGAAAGGGAAAATGGAGCGTCCAGGGGTAGGGTCCCCTGCTCAGGACTTCGAACCAGGACGGAATCAGCGGAGGCAGGGAAAAGAGGATATTGGTCCGACCGCTTTCCTGATGGTTTTCCGTGATGGCCTGGGTCTCCGTCAGGGAGAGGACGGCCTCCAGTTCGCCGTTCCGCTTTTCCTTTACGGTCACGTCGTCGCAGCGGAGGGCTCGTGGAAACAGGGAGGTCAGAGCCGAGGTCACATCTTCGTCGGAGGGGGACCCTGGAAAGAGAAGTTCCCGCCAGCCCCTGCGAAACTGCAGAGTGATCTTTCCGCCAAACATGCCTTTATCGTTGAGCCACAGGTTAAAGTCGGCGTTCAGTCGGTTTTCAGAAGCGGAGGACTCGGAAATTTTACGTTCTTCCAAAATCAGAAGGCTGGCGGAAGAAGGCGAACAGATGGTTTGTCCCTGGAGGGTCACCGAAGTTCTTCCAAGGATCGGCAGGGATTCCATATCGCAGTAGAACGCGGATTTTTTCGAGTCCGGGGAGAGAATTTCCAGCACCGGCATCGCGGCTTCAGCCTCCGGAACCGGCCGATCCCTTCCGGGTCTCCAGGGCAGCTTCCAGAAAAGGCGGGTCTCCGCTCCCGCCTGTTTCAGCCAGGCGCAGGCCAGAGAGACCTTTTCTTCTTTTGTCCAGGGGGCGGTCTCCGGAACAGCCGCGCGAAAGACTCCTTCCTCAAATCGAATTTCAGGCTGCCGGTAAAGCCACTGCAGGACGTTCTCGATGCCTTTCGTCTCCAGTTTTTTCGTCATGTTCCGAAGGGCATCGGGCATGAGAGGAACGGGACGGGCCGCAAACTTTCTGAGAACCAGGACGGTGGCCTCCCTTCCCTCCCTGGAACCGAAGGCGATATATCCCCGGTCCTCCATTCTGGGGGTGTTTCGGGGAATGGCGGAAAGGTTGATGAGCTGCCATTCATGGATTTTGCGGCCGTTCTTCTCGTATTCCCTGGGGGCCGTTTCCGGAGAAGAAATATGAAAGAAGGAATATTCGGCCGGAACCGCGACGCCCACCAGCTGCTCCCACACGGGGAGAGATTCGCCGGTCCAGAGAAAATCGTCCAGCGTCAGGCGGTCGGGGAAAAACTCTCTGTAAGAAATCACCAGAATGAACGTGTCCGGAAGATCCGCGAAGGTCACGCCGGAACCGCCGCCCTGTTCAAAGGGGGCGGGAGAAACGTCCATGATTTTTTGGCCCGCAGTCGTGGACCACACCGACGCCTCCAGAAACTCGGCCTCGCCTCCGAGTGGGACAGGAAGGTTCCAGGACAGCCATCGGCGATCCAGCCCGCTTCTTCCCAGCAGGATCCACTGACTTCTTCGCTCGATTCCTCCGTTGGGAGCCGGAACGTAGAAGAATTTTTTCAGCCAGATCACCCCGTCCGTTCCCGGATACGTGGAAAAATCGGGGTTCAGTCGGAGCATCGACGGAATGTCGTAGCTGAAATCGGCGCTTTCCAGGTTTTCTGTTTCCTCATCTGCGCCGTCGGAGGCCGCGGCGAAAGCCGCCCCGCGGAAAAACGCCGTGCAAAAAAGCACCGCGATCAGTAAAAGGGCAGCCGTCCACGTCCTTCTCGAAAATTTTCTCATCGTCTCACAGTCTCCTCTTAAATTGCACAATTTACGCGTTTTTACCACAACAGTGCTTGTATTTTTTGCCGCTTCCGCAGGGGCAGGGGTCATTACGCCCCACCCGGACGCCTTTTCTGACGGGCTCGGGCTTTTCTTCGCCGACGGAGGGTAAAGCGTCTCCCATGTCCTCCGATCGTCCGGAGAAGAGCACAGGCAGCTGGAAATCCCGGTTCTCGGAAAGTTTCCGGTCCCGATGCCGCGAGTCCTCCGTGACCACCCGCACCCTGAAGAACTGCTCGGAAAAAGACTCCCGCACCCGCTGCATCATGCTCTCGAAGAGATTATACGACTCGAACTGATACTCCAGCAGAGGATCTTTCTGGCCGATGGCGCGAAGTCCAATGCCCCGCCGCAGCTCGTCCATGGCCAGGAGGTGGTCCCGCCAGGCGTCGTCCAGCGTGTTCAGAAGGACGTAACGCACCAGGCCTCCAGCCACCTCCGGGGTGAGTTCTCCGGTTTTTTTCCGGTAGCGGGATTCCATTTCCGAAACGATCTCCTCCCGCACGATCTGGAGGCCGGCGCGGCTGTCCAGCTTTGCGATGACGTCTCCGCTTCCGGGACCGAATATTCCCCTCACACGGGAAGCGGCCCGCTCCGGATCGGGTTCTTCTTCCTCGGGGAAGTAGCGATCCAGCACTTCTTCGAGAACCCGGTGGAGAACACCCCATCCGTAATCAAGGATGTCCTCCTCGTTGAGAATGGTGCGTCTCTCGGAGTAGACCGTCTCACGCTGCATGTTCATCACGTTGTCATAGGACAGAAGCTGTTTTCTGATGTCGAAGTGCATCTGTTCCACCTTGTGCTGGGAGGACTCGATGACACGGGAGAGCATGGAGGACTCGATGGCCTCTCCGTCGGTCATGCCCAGTTTTCCCATGAGCCCCTGAATTTTCTCGGAGCCGAAAAGTCGCAGCAGATCGTCCTCCAGCGACAGATAGAAACGGCTTCTGCCGGGATCTCCCTGCCGTCCGGCACGGCCCCGAAGCTGGTTGTCGATGCGCCGGGCCTCGTGCCGCTCCGTCCCCACGATAGCCAGCCCTCCCAGTGCCGTAACCTGATCGTGTTCCGCCTGACATTTTTCCTGGAAGGACGAAAGATACTCCGCGTAGGCGTCCCGAATCCGGACAAAGACGCCGTTTAGAAATTCGGGCCACGCCCCGCCGGCATCCGGATTCAGATGCCGGTCATGCAGATAGTTTCGGGTGAGGTCTTCGGGAAGCACGTTGGTGTACTGCACGAAATAGTTGTAGACGTCGTCCTGATCCAGAGCTTTAACCGTCCAGTCGATGGGGGGGCGCTGGGACAAAAGTTTTTCCTTTGCCAGAAATTCGGGGTTGCCGCCCAGCATGATGTCCGTTCCGCGGCCCGCCATGTTGGTGGCCACGGTGACGGCGCCGAGATGTCCCGCCTGGGCCACGATCCAGGCCTCTTTTTCATGGTGTTTCGCGTTGAGGACGTGGTGGGGGACTTTGCGGGCCTTCAGGAGCTTGCTCACCCGCTCCGAGTTCTCAATGGAGGTCGTTCCCACCAGAACCGGCTGGCCGCGGCCGTTGGCCTCCTGCACCTCGTCCGCCACGGCGTTGAATTTTTCCATGACCGTTCCGAAAATCACGTCGGGATTGTCCTCGCGAATCATTTCTTTGTGGGTGGGGATCGTGACCACCTGCAGGCCGTAGATCTCCCGAAACTCCTCCGCTTCGGTGGCGGCGGTTCCCGTCATTCCCGCCAGCTTCTCGTACATGCGGAAGTAGTTCTGCAGCGTCACCGTGGCCAGGGTCTGACTTTCACGCCCCACCCGAACCCGTTCCTTCGCCTCGATGGCCTGATGCAGCCCGTCGGAGTAGCGTCTGCCCACCATCAGGCGTCCGGTGAACTCGTCCACAATCACGATCTCTCCGTTGTTGACCACGTAGTCCACGTCCCGCTGGAAAAGCCGGTGGGCTTTCACGGCCTGAACGATGTGGTGGGCCAGCTCGGACTTGGCGGCGTCGGAAAACAGGTCGGGCATCTTCATCAGGTTCTCGCACTTCGCGATGCCGGTTTCCGTGATGGCGATGTTGCGCTCTTTTTCATCCTTTTCGTAGTCCTGTCCCTCTTTGAGCAGACGGGCCACTCCGTCGGCCTTCATGTAGACTTCCACGTTGTCGTCCGAGGGGCCCGAAATGATCAGGGGCGTTCGGGCCTCGTCGATCAGGATGGAGTCCACTTCGTCCACTATGCAGTAGGCGTGAGAGCGCTGAACCACCTGTTCTTTGTGCATCACCATGTTGTCCCGCAGGTAGTCGAAGCCGAACTCGCTGTTGGTGCCGTATGTGATGTCCGCCCGGTAGGCCTCCCATCGCTCTTCCGCCGGCATGTAGGGGTAGATGACCCCCACGGAAAGTCCCATAAAGTTGTAAATTGGTCCCATCCAGGCCGCGTCCCGACGGGCTAGGTAGTCGTTGACCGTGATCAGGTGGACGCCGTTTCCCCCCAGGGCATTCAGCACCACCGCCAGAGTGGCCACGAGGGTTTTTCCCTCGCCGGTTCGCATTTCCGCGATGCGACCGTCGTGGAGGGCTATGCCGCCGATGATCTGCACGTCGTAATGTCTCAGGCCGATGGTGCGTTTCGAGGCCTCCCGCACGGTCGCGAAAGTTTCCGGCAGCAGGTCGTCCAGAGATTCTCCGTCCATCGCCCGTTCTTTCAGTTTTGCCCCGAAGGCCCGCAGGTCGTCGTCCGGCAGGCTTTCCATTTTGGGAGCGAAGGAGTTCACGATCTCCACAATCTCCCGGTATTTGTCCAAAGCCCGTTCGTTGGGATCCAGCCCCAGCATTTTCTTTATACTGTTCCACATTGTTCTTCGTTCACCTCGGGCACTCGTCTTTCACATCGTTTTTACGTTCACATCATTTTCACATTCATGCCATTTTCACAGGCGGAACGGACAAAAAACATCCGAATAACGATCCATTATTATAACGCAGACCGAACCCCGTCTCCGACCGGATCGCTACAGGGACGTCCAGCTCTTGAAACCCCGTCCCAGGACCTCCGACGCGTCACAGATGGAGACGAAGGCGCGGGGATCCTTTTCCCTCAAAAACTGTTTGAGCTGCACCACGTGCCGCGGCTCCAGAAGAGAGATGAGAATGGGACGGACTTCTCCCGTATAGGCGCCTTTCCCCTCGATCTTCGTTACCCCCTTGCCTTTGGACGTTATGAAGGCGCAGACCTCGTCGGGAATGTTCGTGATGATGAAGGCCTGCTTCCGTCGATTGAACTGCTGGGTCACGTTGTCCATGACGATTCCAAAAACGTAGAGGCCCGCCACGCCGTAGACCACGGAATCCAACCCCACAACTCCCAGAGAAAACAGCAGAATGAACATATTGATAAAAACGGAGAACTGCCCCGCCTCGATCCCGTAGCGCCGCCGCATGACCATCGCAATGATGTCGGTGCCTCCGGTCGATCCTCCCACGTTGAAAATCACGCCTGTGGCCAGCCCCTTCAGCACCCCCGTGATCAGCGTCGCCATAAATTTGTCGTCAGGCAGAGGCAGGGGGAACATCTGAAAGACCGGCATGAAAAACGAAAAAACGCCGATGGAATAGATCGTGAGCCACAGAAAACGCGTGTTCAGGTTCCGCCGCCCCCAAAGCAGCAAAAGGGCGTTGCCGATGACGATGATCCAGATCGGGGAAATGCCGAACATGTAGTGGGACAGCACCGCCACCCCGGAGATGCCCATGTCGGGAAACCGGTAGGGCAGAGTGAAGTTGATCACCGCAAAGGCGAACACCGCGTTCCCCAGCGTAGTCACTAAAATGGATCTCCATTCCTTTTTCAACTGTTTCATCAGTTCGTTTTTCAGCCAAAGCCCCGCCTGGGTCTCTCTGTCTGTTAAAGCGAATTTCAAAACGAAACACCTTTCTTTCTTTGTGTAATTCTGTAATTCCTCTTTCTGTAATTCTTCTTTATTGCCCCTGATTCTTCGCGCTGAACGCCAAAAACTGTTATAATTAATAAATGATTGCGGCAAGGCGCGGGCGGCTCCAAAACCGTGAAAACGCGCGTTGCTCGGATTGTTATGATAACATCAATATCCGATCGGGCAATATCCGTGTGAGATTTCCCGCCGCGATTCTGTCGAATATCGACAGTTCCGTTTAATTTGCATCAAAAAGGGCTCAGGCGGCAATTGGAGTTTACAGGCTGTATTTTTATAGAAGGACAGGAACAGAATGGAGAGATCGGAAACAATGCGTGGAGGAAGAGGATGACCGACAGCGGCGCGTCCGGATACAATGCCGGAAGCATACAGGTTCTGGAGGGGCTGGAAGCCGTACGCAAACGGCCCGGTATGTATATTGGGGACACGGGAGCCCGGGGACTTCACCATCTCGTCTACGAGGTTGTGGATAACTCCGTGGACGAAGCCATCGGCGGATACTGTTCCCTCATCGAAGTCATCATTGAAGAAGACGAGAGTATTTCCGTCCGGGACGACGGGCGGGGCATCCCCACGGATCCCCACCCTTACAACGGACGTCCCACCTGCGAGGTTGTGCTCACCGTGCTGCACGCCGGGGGCAAGTTCGGAGGCGGCGCATACAAGGTCTCGGGAGGGCTGCACGGCGTGGGCGTGTCCGTGGTCAACGCCCTTTCCGAGTGGCTGGAAGTCACCATAGCCCGTGACGGCATGGAGCGGACTCAGCGTTTCGAGCGGGGCGCTCCCGTCACGGATTTGTCGGAGCCCGTTCCGGCCGACTGGAAGGGAACGCGGATTCGTTACAAACCCGACGCGCTCATCTTCGACGAAATTCAGCACTCGCTGGATACGCTGAAAAGCCGTCTGCGGGAGCTGGCCTTTCTGACGCCGGGTCTGCATATTTCCATTGAGGATCGACGGACCGGAGAAAAAAAGGACTACTGTTTCGATGGAGGGATAAAGGCCTTCGTGGAGTATCTCGACCGGGGCAAAACTCCAATTTTCCCGAATCCGGTCATTCTGTCGGGAGAAAAGGACGACGTCGTGGTGGACGTGGGCTTTCAATACAACGACACCTACCTGGAGCGCATCTTTTCCTTCGCCAACCTCATTCATACCATCGAAGGAGGAACCCACGTTTCGGGACTTCGCAGCGCCATGACCCGGGCCATCAACGAGGCGGGGCGCAACGCCAAAATTCTGAAGGAGAAGGACGAAAACCTTTCGGGAGACGATCTGAAAGAGGGACTGACCTGCGTGATCTCCGTCCGGCTGGCGGAGCCTCAGTTCGAGGGACAGACCAAGACCAAACTGGGCAACAGCGAGGTTCGGGGAATCGTGGACTCCTTCGTCTACGAAGGGCTCATGGCATGGTTCGAGGAGAACCCGGAGGCGATAAAACCTCTCGTGGAGAAGGCGATTCGGGCCCGTCAGGCCAGAGACGCGGCGAAGAAGGCGCGGGATCTCATTCGAAAATCGCCCATGTCGGGAATGAGCCTGCCGGGGAAACTGGCGGACTGCTCCTCCCGCACCCCGGAAAACACGGAGCTCTACATCGTGGAGGGAGACAGCGCCGGCGGCAGCGCCAAACAGGGACGGGACCGCTCGTTTCAGGCCATTCTCGCGCTGAGGGGCAAGATTTTGAACGTAGAAAAAGCGCGTCTCGACAAAATGCTGGGCAATAACGAAATACGGACGATCATTCAGGCCCTGGGCTGCGGAATCGGCAACGATTTCGACTCGGATAAGCTGCGTTACCACAAAATTATCATCATGACGGACGCCGACGTGGACGGAGCCCACATCAGCACCCTTCTCCTGACGTTTTTTTATCGCCATATGCCCGAGCTGATCAGTCAGGGCTACCTTTACCTGGCCCAGCCTCCGCTTTACAGGGTACAGAAGGGCAAACAGGTGAACTACTGCTATACGGAGCGGGAACTGCGGCAGCACGTGGACGGAGCGGGGGAAGCGAAGGTGGGGGTACAGCGCTACAAGGGGCTGGGTGAAATGAACCCCTCTCAGCTTTGGGAGACGACCATGGATCCCGCAAACAGAGTCCTCAAGAGAGTCGATATCGACGACGACGTTCTGGCGGACGAGTATTTTGATATTCTGATGGGAGACAGGGTGGAGCCGCGACGTGATTTCATCACCTCCAACGCTCACACCGTCAGGAATTTAGACGTGTAGACATACGGATTTTGCGCTTATGATTCGGATCGTTATGGGCGCAGGATATTAACAGGACAAAATAAATAACCTTTTGAGGAGGGGTGTTATGAGTTTGTCTGCTGGAGAAATGAGACAAAAAGTTCTGGAAATCATAGCTCCGTGGAAAGGTCGCAGGGGAGGGCTGATTCCGATATTGCAGGCGCTTCAGGGACTGATGGGCTATGTGGCCGAGCCCGCGGTGAAGATCGTGTCGGAAGAACTTAAAATCCCCATGTCGGAAATCTACGGAGTAGCCACGTTTTACGCGCAGTTTCATTTGACGCCGAGGGGACGTCATATTATCAGGGTCTGTCGGGGGACGGCCTGTCACGTCCGGGGCAGCCTCAAAATTTTGGAAGCGGTCAAGGAACAGACGGGGTGCCCCGAAAACGGAACCACCGAGGATCTTCGTTTTTCGCTGGAACCGGTGGCCTGTCTGGGAGCCTGCGGACTGGCGCCCGTTATGCTGGTGGACAGTCAGACCTTCGGTCGTCTGACGCCTGAGGGGGTAAGCGGCATTCTGGCTCAGTTCGTCTGAGCACCGCATTCTGAAAAAACTTTGTTCCATTCTTCACAAACTTCACGAAGTTGAGGGTTCAACCCCGGCGTCCTGAGGACGCGGGGATCGGAAATCTGGTCGTTGGATGGAGGAGGGGAATTGATGCCGATATATCGTGCGCACGTACTGGTTTGCAACGGGACGGGGTGTTCGTCCAACCACGCGGGAGCCGTTACGGCTAAACTGAAAACTGAACTGGAACGGCAGCATTTGTCGAACGAGGTGCTGGTCGTTCCCACGGGGTGCCATGGCATGTGCGAAATGGGCCCCGTCGTGGTGGTTTATCCTGAAGGAACATTCTACTGTCAGGTGAAGGAAGACGATGTCCCGAAACTGGTGGAGGAGCATCTCCTGAAGGGACGTCCCGTGGATGCCCTGATGTACAAGGGAAAGGAAACCACCGCGGTTCCAAATTACAAAGACATTCCATTTTATGGCAAGCAAAATCGTATTGCCCTTCAGAACTGTGGTTACATCAATCCTGAAAATATTGAAGAATATATCGCCAGAGACGGTTATGTGGGTCTGGCCAAAGCTCTCGGGGAAATGAGCCCCCAGCAGGTCATTGACGAGGTCAAAAAGTCTGGCCTGCGCGGTCGTGGAGGCGGGGGATTCCCCACGGGCACCAAATGGAGCTTCTGCGCGGCCTCGCCGGGTCCCAAAAAGTACGTCATCTGCAACGCGGACGAGGGCGACCCCGGCGCGTTCATGGACCGCTCCATCCTGGAAGGGGATCCCCACGCCGTGCTGGAGGGGATGGCAATCGGAGCCTACGCCATGGGTGCGGACGAGGGTTATATCTACTGCCGGGCGGAGTATCCTCTGGCGATTGTGCGTCTGCACCAGGCCATCAACAAAGCCGAAGAATATGGCCTGCTGGGACAAAATATCCTTAACTCCGGTTTCAATTTCACCCTTCATATAAAGGAAGGCGCGGGCGCCTTTGTCTGCGGCGAGGAAACGGCGCTGATGGCTTCCATCGAGGGTCAGAGGGGAATGCCCCGTCCGAGGCCGCCCTTCCCGGCGGTGTCCGGTCTCTGGGCAAAACCCAGCAATATCAACAACGTCGAGACATGGGCCAACGTTCCCCAGATCCTGAGCAAGGGCGGAGACTGGTACGCCTCGCTGGGCACGGAAAAATCCAAGGGGACGAAAGTATTCGCTCTCACGGGCAAGGTCAAGCACACGGGGCTCGTGGAAGTTCCCATGGGAATCAAACTGCGGGAGATCATTTTCGACATCGGAGGCGGCATTCTGAACGACAGGGAATTCAAGGCCGTACAGATCGGCGGACCCAGCGGCGGCTGCCTGACGAAGGATCAGCTCGACACGCCGATCACCTACGAATCTCTGCCTCCCCTGGGAGCCATCATGGGCTCCGGCGGACTCGTCGTCATGGACGAGGATAACTGCATGGTGGACATCGCCCGTTTCTTCCTGGAGTTCACCCAGAGAGAGTCCTGCGGAAAATGCACGCCCTGCCGCGAGGGAACGAAACAGATGCTGCTGCTTCTGGAAAAAATCTGTTCCGGAAAAGGCGAAATGAAGGATATAGACCTGCTGGAAGAACTGGGCAACATGGTGAAAAACATGTCCCTTTGCGGACTGGGACAGACCGCTCCCAACCCGGTTCTCACCACGCTGCGTTATTTCAGGCATGAGTACGAAGCGCATATCAAAGAGCACCGCTGCCCGGCCGGAGCCTGTCAGGCGCTGCTGTCCTACACTATCGTCCAGACCGCCTGCAAAAAGTGCGGACTGTGCGCAAAGAACTGCCCCGTTCAGTGCATCCCCGGAGGCAGAACCGAAGGCTACACGATCGACGCCGAAAAATGCATTAAATGCGGCACCTGCTTCACGAAATGCCCGTTTAACGCGATCTCCAAAGGCTAGGGGAGGGTGGAGTCATGTCTGAAACCAAAATTAAGATGTTCATCGACGGAAAGGAATGCGTGGGTGTCAAAGGCGACACCATCCTCGAAGTCGCGAAAAAGAACGATATCACGTCCATACCCACTCTGTGCTGGATGAAGGGCCTTACCAGCATCGGAGCATGCCGCATGTGCGTCGTGGAGCCGGAGGGGGGCGGGCGTATGCTGACGGCCTGCACGTCGCCGGCGGAGGAGGGCTTACGCATCAGCACCGCCACAGAGAGGCTGGTGGCGTACCGTCGTCAGGTGCTGGAGCTGCTTTTCGCCGGGCGCAACCATTTCTGCATGTTCTGCTCCCAGAGCGGCGACTGCGAGCTTCAGACTCTGGCCATTGAGCACGGCATGGACAGCGTGCGTTATCCCTACCTGTACGCGCCCTTCGAGAACGACACCACCGATGCCCGTATACAGGCGGATCACAACCGCTGTATTCTGTGCCAGCGGTGCGTGCGCACCTGCTCGGAAAAGGTGGGAGCCTGCACTCTGGGCATGAAAAAACGCGGCTGGAGCATGACCATTGAGGCCGATTTCGGCAGCACCATCGGGCAGAGCGACACCTGCGTGGGCTGCGGCGCCTGCGCCCAGGCCTGTCCCACGGGGACCATCACCCTGCGGGATCTGGTTTACCGGGGACGCAGAAAGGACTGCGACGCCGTTGTGGATACAGTATGTCCAATCTGCTCCATGGGCTGTTCGATAAAAGCCTACGTTCGCACGGGCAGCATTGTCCGGGTGGAGGGAACGAACCTGGAGGGTCCCGATGGAGGACAGCTCTGCGCGGAGGGACGCTTCTCCCTGCCCCACTCCAGTGAGCGCCCGCGGGTGGTCCGTCCCATGATTCGCACAGGGTCCACCTTCCGGGAGGCCTCCTGGGAAGAGGCTCTGGAACTCGTGGGATCGAAGCTGAAGGCAACCCGAAAATCGGGAAAAACAGGAGCGTTGATCTCCTCTCTCGCCACAGATGAGGAACTGGCCGCCTTTGCCGGGTTCCGGGACGCCGCGGGGATTCGTACCTCCGCTTACAGCGACGACAGCCTGCGGGGATTTCGAGAGGGAGTGGAGCCCTTCGTGAAACAGGGAGTTCGTCCCTTCACGGCGGCCCACAATATTCTGAAAGCCGACAGGGTGATTCTGGTCGAGGCCGATCCTCAGAAGATTCTGCCCATCGCGGCCAGTTACGTGAGAGTCGCCGTTCTCCACAGGGGAGCGGAGCTCGTTCACGTGGGCAAAAACGCCACGCCCTTCCCCGGCATCACCGATCTGGAGGCGCAGACCCTTCAGGATTCGAAGGTGGAGGAGAAGCTGAGATGCGCTCAGAAGCCCGTTTTCATCCTGGGACCCTCCGTGCTTTCCAGCGCCCTGGCCGTGACGAAGGTCCTGAATTTCGCCATTGAGCATCGGGCCTTCTTCGAGGACGGCATTGGCGTCGTTCCCCTGCTGGGAGAGAGCAATGTCCTCGGGGCGATGAACGCCCTGGGAGATCAGGGCGGCTGGCTGGAGGAAGAACAGGATTTCCTCTACGTGTACTCCACGGGGCTGGTTCCGGAGAGCGCGAAGGCGCTGAACGCCATGTCCCGTTCGGGTTTCACCGCCATTCAGACGCCCTTCCTGACGCCGCCTCTCAGCAACCTGGCCGACGTCCTCCTGCCGGCTCCCGCCTGGTTCGAACGGGAGGGGCATTTCTTCACTCTGGAGGGAGAACGCCGCACGCTTTCAAAAATCATGGACCCCGATCCGGGACAGAAGGGATTCACTGAAATTTTGCAGACGATCTGCGAGAAGGCGGGAGTTAAAATGACCGATTCCTCCGCAGCGCCCTTTGAAAACGTATTCAGCTCTAAAATATCCGCCGACCTGGCAAAACAGGTACAGGTCAGGGAGGTGTAACGAATGACGAAGCCGAAAGTAGCATCTGTATGGCTGGAAGCCTGCGCCGGATGTCACATGTCCTTCCTCGACATGGACGAACGCCTGGTGGATCTTTTCAGCAGGGTGGAGATCACGGCCACGCCAATCAGCGACATCAAGGTGATTCCCGAGGTGACGGTGGGAGTGATTGAGGGCGGCCTCGGAAACGAAGAGGAGCTGCATATCGCCAAAGACCTCCGCGAAAAATGCAAGATTCTCATCGCCTGGGGAGATTGCGCCGTATTCGGAGGCATCAACTGCATGCGCAATTTCATCAAACCAGAGGATATGCTCCGCGAGGCCTACACGGACACGGCGTCCACGGTGAACCCCACGGGCGTTCTGCCTCATGTGGACATTCCGGCGCTTCTGCCGGAGGCCATTCCCGTGGATCGGGCTGTAAAGGTAGACGTGTACGTTCCGGGGTGTCCTCCGGACGCGGATACCATAGCCTATGTCTTCAACGAAATCCTGGAAGGGCGTATCCCCAAAGTCCCATCTCCGATGATGCGGTACGATTAAGGAGGGTATACAGAGATGGAAAACACTGCAACCAATACAATTGTCGTCAATCCCGTGACGCGCATCGAAGGCCACGGGAAAATAACGGTGCGGCTGAAGGACGACGGCAGCGTCGACAGCGCCCGAATGCACGTCACGCAGTTCCGGGGGTTCGAAATCTTTTCGAAGGGACGGGATTTTCGCGAGATGCCCGTCATCACGCCCCGAACCTGCGGAATTTGCCCGGTGAGTCACCACCTTGCGGCAGCGAAGGCCTGCGACGCCATTCTGGGAGTGAAACTCACTCCTTCAGCCCACAAACTGCGCGATTTGATGCACATGGGGCAGATTGTGCAGTCCCACGCGCTGTCCTTTTTCCACCTTTCCAGCCCCGACCTGCTGTTCGGTTTCGACTCCGACCCCGCCACCCGCAACATCGTGGGAGTGGTCAATTCCTATCCGGACCTGGCGAAACTGGGGATTGGAATCCGCAAATTCGGACAGGAGATCATCAAAACCCTGGGAGACAAGAAAATTCATCCCTGGCACAGCATTCCCGGCGGCGTCAACCGCTCGATCAGACAGGAAGAGCGGGATCGTTACCTCAAAGAACTGCCGGATATCATCAAAGGGCTTCAGCAGGCCATTGAGCTGGTCAAAAAATACCTGAGCGAGAACGCGAAGGTGGCATCGGAGTTTGCCACCCTCAGCACGCCTTATCTGGGGCTGGTCAAAGACGGCGATCTGGAGCTCTACGATGGGATTCTTCGCCTGGTAAGCCCCAAAGGACGCATCATCGAGGAGTTCGCCTGCGAGGACTACTACAAAAAGATCGGGGAGTACGTTCTGGACTGGAGCTACCTGAAATTCCCCTTTTACAGGGACATCGGATTCCCCGAGGGCAGCTACCGGGTGGGACCTCTGGGACGGGTCAACGCCTGCGACAAAATCTCCACCCCTCTGGCCAACGCTGAGCTTCAGATTTTCCGGCAGGCGGGGGACGGCAGAATCGTCCACAAGACCCTGTACTACCATTATGCCCGTCTGATCGAGGCCCTCTACGGAGCGGAGCGCATCGGCGTGCTTCTGAACGACCCCGACATTATGGGCAGTGATCTGCGTACGCCCTCTTCCGGGCTGAACCACGAAGGAGTGGGCGTGGTAGAGGCGCCCCGGGGCACTCTCATCCACCACTACGAAGTCGACGAGCGCGGCGCCGTCACGAAAGCCAACATGATCGTGGCCACGGGGCACAATAACTGGGCTATCAACCGGGGCGTGGAGCAGGTGGCGAAGCAGTACATCACCGACGGCAAAAACGTTCCGGAAGGCGCTCTCAACCGCATGGAACACGTCATCCGCTGCTACGACCCCTGCCTGTCCTGCTCGACTCACGCGGTGGGAAAAATGCCTCTGGAAGTGGAGCTTCTGGACTGTATGGGAAATAAAATCGCGTCCGTTTTCAAATAGCTTCAGGACTTCTCTTTCATAATATCTGCCCGATGTCCCTGCCAGAAAAAAACGGACATCGGGCAATTCTTTGTTACAATATCCCTTGTATGCGATTTACAGGCTCGTGTTGACTGTGAATCGTAAATCTGTAAATTGCAAAGGGGAAGGGCCTTTGTCGCTTTTCGGCAAAAGGTCTTTCATTGACAATAAGGAGTTGTTTGAAAGGTGCGCAATGATATGCCGGTTCTAAGGCTGGGTAAACATGAACCTCGTTATCCTCTGATACAGGGAGGTATGGGCGTCGGAATTTCCGGACCGAGGCTTGCGGGAAACGTGGCGAAGTACGGAGCGGTAGGGACGATTGCCAGTGTGGGGCTCAGTCATAATTCCTCCTATTACGTGGAGGAAAAAATGAATTATTTCGACTCCAACGAGATCGTGATAAAGGAAACGGTGCGGCAGGCCCGGGCCATCGCGGGGCCGGATGCCATTTTGGCCGTGAACTGTATGGTGGCGCTGACGGATTACGACCGCGAGACGCGCGCCGCGGCCGAAGGGGGCGCAAACGTCATCATTTCAGGAGCGGGGCTTCCCCTGCGTCTTCCGGAGTACACAAAGGACTTTCCGGACGTGGCGCTGGTCCCCATCGTCAGTTCCCCCAAGGCGGCCAGCCTGATCACACGGCGATGGGAAAAACAGTACCACCGTCAGCCCGACGGCTTTGTGGTGGAGACACCCGCAGCGGCGGGCGGGCATTTGGGCGCCATGACCATGGAGCAGGTGTATGATCCCGCTCTGTCGCTGCCGGTTGCTCTGCCGGGTGTTGTGGCCTTTGTACGGGACGAAATGAAGTCAGACATTCCGGTGATCGCGGCGGGCGGCATATGGGACCGCGAGGACATGCTGAAAGCCTTCGAAATGGGGGCCAAAGGCGTTCAGGTCGGGACCCGCTTCGCCTGTACGGAGGAGGGCGACGCCTCCGACCGCTTCAAACAGGCCTACGTCGATGCGAAAGAAGAAGACGTCGTTCTGATTCAAAGTCCGGCGGGGCTTCCGGGCAGAGCCATAAAAAATCCCTTTGTCGCTCAGTATCTGGAAGGTCATGTGACAAGCAGCCCCTGTTTCGCCAACTGCCTCACTCACTGCCGTTATCGCAGGGAGAATGAAACGTTCTGCATTGCCAAAGCACTGGTGGACGCGTTCAACGGCGACTGGGAAAAAGGGCTTTTCTTCTGTGGAAGCAATGTTACGAAAGTGGACAAAGTGAGTACGGTGAAAGAAGTCCTTTCCGACTTTTTCCCTGAACTGGCTTAGTCCGGTCCTCGGTGGAATCGCCGGGAGAAACTGCTCTGCCGATATTCGGCGGCGCGCTCCACGGCGAGGTCCGCCGGCGGTTCGAAGTCTCTCCGCTGTATTATCCCTGATACCTCTTTCAGAACGCCTCTTTTCACGATTTTTTCGTCCGCTGTCTCTCAAAATTTCGGAGCGATAATGATAATATTGGGGACGGAAAGCGGGAAAAAATACGTGTAAATGGGAAATCAAGGGAAATCAATGGAGGACGGAAACGATGAAAACGGAGATTCAGACGGTCCGCAGGGAAGATCAGAGCGTAAGCGCCTGGTCCGGGGGAACCACCACCCAGCTTGCCATATGGCCCCCGGACGCGGATTACAAACAGCGCAACTTCAAATGGCGTCTCAGCTCTGCCCGGGTAGACCTGGAGGAATCCACTTTCACTTCTCTGCCGGGGATTCATCGCCTGATCATGATTCTGGAAGGGCAGGTCCGACTCGTTCACGAGGGACACCGAGAAATCACGCTGAATGCCTTTGAGCAGGACTCTTTCGAAGGGGACTGGAAAACGACCTCCTTTGGGAAGTGCGTCGATTTCAACCTCATGACGGCGGAGGGCTGCCAGGGGTGTATAGAGCCGCTGAAGGGGCACGCCGAAAGAGTTCTTTTTGACCTTCCGCGGCGCGGCGGCGAAAGTTACGAAGGTTTTTACTGTCTTTCGCCAAAGGGAACAGAGGTCGCCCTTCGCGAAGCAAAACCGGATGGAACCAGGGAAACCTTTCAAACGAAACTCGAACGGGGAGATTTTATCCTGTTTCTGCAGAGAGAGCCCTTTCCGGAAGTGGTTACTCTGTCCCTGAAGAATCTTTCGGAAGACCGCGTTTTGGGCGTTTACGCCTCCATTCGCTGAAACTATGCCAACAGAGCAGAAATTCGACACGAAAACCCATCCCCTGGCGACGGAGAACATCGGAAAGCTGCTGCTGTCTTTTGCGATTCCCAGCACTATAGCCATGCTTGTGGGGTCGGTCTACAACATTGTCGACCAGATCTTCATCGGCCGGGGAGTTGGAATTTTGGGCAACGCGGCCACAAACGTGGCGTTTCCTCTTATGGCGGTGTGCATGTCCATGTCGCTGATGCTGGCCATCGGCGGAGCGTCGAACTTCAACCTCGCGCTGGGGCGGGGCCAGCGGGAAAAGGCGGGGCGGATCGTCGCGAACGCCATCACCTGGTCCGTTCTGTTCGGCATTACCGTCTCGGTGGTGGTGCTTCTTTTTCTCCGGGTGGTCCTGCGAGCCTTCGGCGCCACGCCGGATGTCATGCCTTATGCCGTCACCTACACCGGTATTGTGGCCCTGGGCACGCCCTTCATGGTCATGTCCGTCTGCGGAAGCCACCTCATTCGCGCGGACGGCAGCCCCCGTTACTCCATGTGCTGCAACTTGGCGGGGGCGCTGCTCAACGTGGCGCTGGACCCGCTTTTCATCTTCACCTTCCACATGGGCATCGCCGGCGCGGCCTGGGCCACCGTCGCTTCCATCCTGGTGAGTTGGGGGATGGTGGTGTATTACTACCTCGTCCGTTTCAAAAGCGTCGCCCTGAGAAAAGAATATTTCGTTCCCCGTCTGAGGGAGCTGAAATCCATCTCCGCCCTGGGGGTGTCGGCGTGTTTCAACCAGCTTTCCATCATGTGCGTGCAGATCACTCTCAACAACGCCCTGACGCACTACGGCGCTTTTTCCGTCTACGGCGCGAACATTCCGCTGGCGGCGTCCGGCATCATCACCAAGGTCAACATGATTTTCATGTCGCTGGTTATCGGCCTGGCTCAGGGGGGACAGCCCATCATCGGCTTCAACTACGGAGCGGGAAACTACGCCAGGGTGCGGGGAACGTTCCGCTACACCCTGAGCATCGCCACGGGCCTGTCCATTGTGGCCTTCACCATCTTTCAGATTTTTCCAAGAGAGATTATCAATTTCTTCGGGGAAACGAACGAGCAGTATTATCAGTTTGTCGAGAGGTATTTCCGGATCTTTCTCTTTATGACCTTCATCAATGGAATCCAGCCTGTGACGGCCAATTTTTTCACGTCCATCGGACACGCGGTGCGGGGGCTCTTCATTTCTCTGGCCCGTCAAATCCTCATTCTGATCCCCCTCATTCTCATTTTCCCGATTTATTTCGGCATCGACGGAATCATGTACGCCGGCCCCATCTCCGATTTTGTCGCGGCGCTCGTCGCGGCTGTTTTCATCCTGCAGGAAATTCGGGACATGAAAAAAATGGAGCAGAGAGCCCGTCAGACTTCGATCCAGTTTAATAATAGTAATTAAATTATCACTTGAAGATTATTTTAAAAGTTATATACTAATCTAAAAATTTATTTAAAATTAAAATAAGAGATAATATTTTTTTGCGCATGGGAGGTTGGGAAACATTTTCTGAAGCAGCGATTTTCCTGTTGATGTGGAAGAAGAAAAGAGGATGGCAGCTATGAATAAAACATCTCAAAAACCTCTGAGATCCACCAGAGGAAAGAGGAGGCGGCGGGGCAGACGAATCAGGTTATTTTTTTCCCTTTTTAGCATGATCGGTATTTTTGCGTTTTTGTATTTTATGACGACAAAAATATTGCAGGTGACGGTGTATATCGAATATCCTGCGATGCGGAAGGGTGTCACGGACTGGGAAGCCAAATCGCTGGATTCCACCAGGGTCTATGCGGGCGAAAACCGTGCGGTTGCAATGGGAGTAGGGCGGATAACAGAAAACACCATGACGGGAAGACAGAAGGCCAGAGAAGCCGCGTTGGCGGATGCCCGAAGCAATCTTCTGGTATTGAGGCGTAAATTCAGAAGAGATATTCGGCCTGCTGCTGTCAATGCCGCAGAAGAGGACGTTCCTGTCATTGTGGAAGAAGTTCAGGACGAGCATGTTCAGGGAGATCTGTATTTCGTCGAAATCGAGGTGGAGTTCGATCAGTTTTTGAACGCCGAATTTGATGAAAGACGTTTCATTTCTCTGTGAGCTGTTTGATCTGAGAGCCGTTTGAGCTGAACGATTTGGTCGTAAGGAGGATTTCGCGGGGATAAAAAAGCGACGCAGACAGAAAGACACACTGGAGTTCACAAAAAAACGCATTAAGGGAGATGCGCGGGAGAAGTTTTTCTGCTGTCCTGTTCCTCTCCGAAAAACGGCAGCCCCCTCAAACGTTACGCGCCTTCGTGGCCATTCCTTTCAACAGCAGTAGCAACATCAAACCAATAAATCGACATCAATATAAAATATATATAAAGGCAGTGCCGGAGTCCGTCACGGCGTCTACAGAGTTATAATTTTGTCGGCTTTGTTGAGAACCTCTAAAATTTCGAACATATTGGAAACAGTTCCGGCCCCGATTTTGTCCCCGATGTTGAAGTGATTCACGCAGGTTCCGCAGACAAGAATGGTGGTTCCCTTCTTTTCCAGGTTTTTCAGATGATCGCAGGTTGAAGAATCATAAAGCGACAGCTTCACGCCCTCATTCATGAGAGCCACAGCCGTTGGAGGAGTGTCGATTTGCGCCAGAGTTCCCAAAAAACTCTTTATCAGAACTTCACCCAGCTGCGCGTCGCCGCGCCCCAGCGTGCTGCAGGTGATCAGGACGGAGAAGGTCTGGTTCGACGGAGGAAGGGGAACGGGGGAGGAGGCGCTCTCGGAAGATGTTTTGGGGGCCGTCTGAGGCTGAGAAATTTCCGGCGTTCCCGTCTCTTTTTTATGGGCCGACAGGGTCAGCATACCTTCATCGTCCTTCAGCAGAACGCTGTAACCCCGACTTTCGAGAAACCGCCTGACGTTCGTCGCCGAAGTGGGGTTGTCCAAAAGGACTTCGACTTCCTTTTCGCCCCGGTCGACCACGGCTTTCGTCATGATGACGGGCTCAGGGCAAACTTTTCCTCTCGCGTTGATCGTTTTCATTTTTCAGGTCCTCCGCAATTATTATTGAGAGCTTCAGCTCGTTTTTATTATAGAATGATTCTTAATAGAACGGTATATATTCAGGAACGAGGGACACCATGATTGACGAAATCAAAATGAAAATGCGGGCGATTCCCGGAATGGACGTTCTTCTGGAGCAGGAATGGGCCCGACGATGGCAGCCGAACCTGGGGCGCGAGACGGTCAAGCAGGTATTCAATGGAGAACTGACGCGGATTCGGCGCAGGATCCTGGAGGGAGAAAACGTGGACCTTTCCCCGGAGGGACTGCGGCAGGTTCTCGAATCTCTCCTGAAAACCGAGGGGAGACGGCGGCTGCGGCCCGTCATCAACGCCACGGGCGTGGTGATTCATACAAACCTGGGGCGCTCCTGCCTGGCGGACGAAGCGCTGGAGGCGGTGGCGGAGGTTGCTTCCGGCTACAGCAACCTGGAATACGACCTGGAGAAGGGAACGAGGGGACAGCGCAACGCTCACGTGGAAAACGCGCTCTGCGCTCTCACCGGAGCGGAGGCGGCCCTTGTGGTGAACAACAACGCCGGGGCGGTTCTGCTCTGCCTTTCCGCGCTGGCGAAGGGAACGGAGGTTCTCGTCTCCCGGGGAGAGCTGGTGGAGATCGGCGGGTCCTTTCGCATTCCCGACATCATGGCTTACTCCGGAGCGGAGCTCGTGGAAGTGGGCACCACCAACCGCACCCACCTGAGGGATTACTCCGGGGCCGTCACGGAAAAAACCTCCATGCTGCTGAAAGTTCACCCCTCGAACTTCAGAATCGAGGGTTTTACCACCACTCCCGAGCGGACCGATCTGGCCCTTCTGGCCAGGGAAAAAGGTCTGATTTTCATGGAGGACGCGGGCAGCGGCCTTCTGGTGGAAGGGCACAGGCTGGGACTGGAAGGGGAGACCACCGTTCGGGCGTCCCTTGAAGCGGGGGTCGATATCGTTACCTTTTCGGGAGATAAAATGCTGGGAGGCCCTCAAATCGGAGTGATCGCCGGAAAAAAATCCCTGGTGGACCGTCTGCGGGGTTATCCGATCCTGCGGGCCCTGAGGGTGGACAAAATGACGCTGGCGGCGTTCGAGGTCACCATGCGTCTGTATTTAAAAGAAGATTACGACGCCATTCCCACCCTTGCCATGCTGCGCCGGACGGGAGATTCCATGAAAAACCAGGCGGCCCGGCTGGCGGCCCGGCTGCGACGGGTGACCTGCGCCAAAATCTCCGTTCTGGAGGTGGAGGACGCGGTTGGCGGAGGAAGTTATCCCGCCCTTCCCCTGAAGGGATGGGGAGTTTCCGTCACCGACCACCCTCTGGGCGGAGCCGGCAGACTGCAGACGATTCTGCGGAGCCGGGATTTGCCCGTACTCTGCGGGGCGCGGCGTTCTCTGGGAGTTGACGACGCTCTGGTGCTTCACCTGCGCACTCTGCGGCCCGGAGATGACAAAGAACTGATTCGGGCTTTCGAAGAACTGGAAAAAATGAATAAAACCGGAAAAGATGAATAAAAATGAGCGCTGCCAATAACATGAATCAAACGGCAAAAGAGCGTGAAATCTCGCTGGTCATCGGTACCGCCGGGCACATCGACCACGGCAAGACAAAACTCGTGGCCGCTCTGACGGGGGTGGACTGTGACCGCCTTCTGGAGGAGAAAAAACGCGGCATCACGATCGAACTGGGGTTCGCCCCTCTGCGCCTGGAGGACGGTCGGGTGGTGAGCATCATCGACGTGCCGGGTCATGAGCGTTTCATCCGGCAGATGGTGGCGGGAGCGTCGGGCGTGGACGCCGTCATGCTCATCGTTGCGGCGGACGAAAGCGTTATGCCCCAAACCCGCGAACATCTGGCCATTCTGGAGCTCCTGGGAGTCGGCGACGGGCTCGTCGTCATCACCAAAACGGACCGGATCGAACCCGGCCTGCTGGAACTGGTGGAGGAGGACGTCAGAGCCTTTGTTCGGGGCACGTTTCTGGAGGGGAAAGCGGTCGTGCCCGTTTCGGCGCTGACGGGGGAGAACATCGACTCCCTCCGGAGAGAGCTGACGGCCCTTGTGGATCGGGTGCGGCCCCGCTCCCGCAAAGGCGCGTTTTTCCTGCCTGTGGACCGGGCGTTTCCCATCGCGGGATTCGGTACGGTGGTAACCGGGACGGCCTACCGGGGCATCGCGCGGCCGGGAGACGAGGTGGAGATTTTTCCCGCCGGCCGGGAGGGGAAGATCCGAACGCTGCAGGTTCACAGCCGCACGGTGGAGGAGGCCTTTGCCGGACAGAGGGTGGCGGTGAACCTTGCCGGGATTTCGGTGGATGAACTTTCCCGTGGGGACGTGGTGTGCTATCGGGGTGTTTACGCCAGCACCCGGTGCTTCGACGCCATGGTGAAACTGCTGGCTTCCGCTCCGGACCCCCTGAAGCACTGGCAGCGGGTTCATCTTTGCATCGGAACCTCCGATGTCCTGGCGCGGATCTCCCTGACGGAAAGCCGCAGTATTCCGCCGGGAGGGGAGGCTCCAGCCCAGGTCGTCATTGAAGAGCCCATCGTCTGCACGGCGGGACAGCGTTTTATCCTTCGATTTTACAGCCCTCTGATCACCCTGGGGGGAGGCCGGGTCGTTTTTCCCTACGCTCACAAGCCCAGAGGAGCGGATATGCGTCGGGCAGCCGCGGAGCGTATTCGCGCCCTTTCCACCCTCCTCTCCGCCGGAGAGCGTTTCGCGTTTTTGGTGGAACAGGCGGGGATGCTGCCTTTCAACGAGGCCTCCAGGGCCATTCAGGCGGTTCCCTCGGAGCTGTCTGCACTGGCCGCCGACAGGATCGAAAAAGGACAAATTCTGGAACTGAAGGGAGACCGGCCCGTTTATCTGTCTCAGGCCTGTTTCGGGGAGCTCGCCCGCAACGTGAAAAAAACCCTGAAGACGTATCATAACGCTCACCCTTCGGAGGCGGGGATGTCCCTGGACGAACTGGCCCGGGCGGCTCTGAAAACGCTGGACGGCAAGGCGGCTCGTTCGCTTCTGACGCTTCTCGCGGAGAAGAAGGAAATCATTGCGGAGGAGGGCAGGGCTCGTCTTTCGGATTTCACTCCGGGGGGCGACGACGTCTTTCAAAAGAACAGCGATGCCCTTTTCGCCCTGTGCCGTCAGAGGGGGTATCAGCCCCCCACGCTGGAGGAAACGCGAGCGGAGCTGGGCATGGACCCCCGCGCCTTCGCAAATCTGATTCAGAGCCTGAAAAACTCCCGGCGTCTCGTCCTGCTTTCGGGGGAATACCTGCTTACGGACGAAATGGAAAACGGGATGATGAACGTCCTTGAGAGAATTGGAGGCGACGTCACTCTGGCCGCCGTCCGGGACGCCACGAACAGCAGCCGTAAATTCATTCTGCCCATACTGGAATATTTTGACTCCAAAGGATACACGCGTCGGGTGGGGGATGTGCGCGTCGTACGAAAGGCCGTGAAATGAATGCTGATCTTCAGAGGCGACAAACTTTTGGTTCAGAAGGACGTTTACGAATTTGAAAAGGAGCCGGAACACACGCTGAACTCCTCTCAGACGCTTCCTCCGGTGTGGCGGGAGCAGGAGATTCCCCTCTGGTGTGAAGTGGAGGACTCCTGGACTTTGGAGGACGGAGAATGGCTGGATCTGCGGGCGGTGTGGCAGCGGTACGGAGAGGAGGCCTTCCTCCGGGCCGGTACGGCCTGGCAGTACATGAACTGGCTCAAACACGCCCGATTTTGCTCCGTCTGCGGCGCTCCGCTGAAGCCGAAGCAGGAAGACAGGGGAATGA
This sequence comes from Synergistaceae bacterium, assembly GCA_031272035.1. Taxonomy (NCBI): domain Bacteria; kingdom Thermotogati; phylum Synergistota; class Synergistia; order Synergistales; family Synergistaceae; species Synergistaceae bacterium. The sequence goes on along the minus strand of JAISUO010000121.1, from coordinate 3,078 downwards.
CCTGCGTCAAATGCGGTTACACGTCCTACGCGCCCCTGCATCCCGCGATCATTGTGGCGGTGGAACGGGACGGGAAACTTCTGCTTGCGCACAACACCCGAATGCCCGCCGGTCGTTACAGCGTTATCGCGGGTTTTGTGGAGCCCGGAGAAACGCTGGAACAGACCGTGAGGCGCGAGATCCGGGAAGAAGTCTCCATCGAAGTGGAGGACATTCGTTATTTCGGCAGCCAGCCCTGGCCCTTTCCCTGTTCTCTGATGCTGGGGTTCACCGCGCGGTGGAAGAGCGGAGAACTCTCCCCCGACGGAACGGAAATCAACGACGCGGGCTGGTATCTGCCCAACGCTCTGCCGGATATTCCCGCCCCCGTCAGCATCTCGCGAAGGCTGATCGACGACTTTGTGCGACGAAAAAAAGAAAAAAAGGAATCGGCACAGGACCGCGTCATTTCCGAGGGGAACGCCCGCGGCCTGTGATTTTGTTGTTACATGTTGTTACATTCTGAAATGGAGGGGAATAAAAATGATATTCAGCGCAGACAGTCTGGAAAAAGTAACAATGGAGAAGCCGCGGGGTGGAGAAGGTTCGATGAATTGTCGTTTCGCTTTTCAAATGGGGAAGGCTCCCGGGGGGAGTCCTTTCCAGGTCGTGGCGCATCAGACGCTTCCGCCGGGCAGTTCTCTTGGATACCACCAGCACACGGACAATGAGGAACTTTACGTGATTCTCTCCGGAAAAGGGACCTTCTACGACGAAGGAAAAGTCGCCAAAACGGTGGGTCCCGGAGATATGACCCTGACGCTGAAGGGCCAGTCTCACGGTCTGGTCAACACGGGCTCCGAGCCTCTGGTGTTCCTGGCGGTCATCGCAACAAAGGGATAATTAAAATAAGGTTCCGGCGGAGCCCTCCTGGTTTCGCCGGAAAAATTTTCAGATTAAAATCGCTTTATCAGCTTCTTCAAAAGCCGGAAGCGGAGAATTTCGAGAGCCGCAGCGCCGCGTTTTCACGGATATTCGCGAAATAGAACGCGAAATCGTATAAATGGTAGCTCTCGGGGCCGAACAGTTTGGCGGCGGGAATCGCGTAGAGGTCAGGGCTGACTGTGGAGCAGATCACGGAGCCTCGTTGGAGGTCGATTTTGGCGTCCGCAATACCCGGCGTCACCAGCGTGTAAGTTTTCATATCGCTGCTGAGCAGAAGGCTTCCCTTATTTTCCAGGATTCCGGCGGGAGTTTCGTCCCGTTTCCAGTTGAGGGGGTTGATGCAGACCGCATTCTGCGGCACGACGGCGTTGTGCTTTCCAACGTTTCGCGGCCCCTCGGTATTCCACGAGATGATAACGCCCGTGTCCTCCGCTCCCTCCGCCATTTTGACGTGAGGGTTCGCCGCAAGCCATTCCTTTGTGGGAGCGAAGCCCACCATATAGGCGGCCACCATGTTTTTATAATATTCGGGATGGGCTTTCATCCAGGTGTCCAGGACAATGGTGATCAACGCCGCCCCCTGAGAGTGTCCCACCAGGAAAAAAGGCCGGCCTTTGTTGAAATTCTCGAAATAATAATCCAGAGCCGCGGCGACGTCCAGGGCAGGAACTCCCCGCTGCGTTTTCTGCCGTTCCTCGTCGGGCATACTCAACACCTGTACCGCATCCGCCTGCCTGTAAAACGGCGCGTAAATGTCGGCGCAGGTTTCAAACGCGGCGGCCTGAGTTTGATAAGTTTCCCGCGCTCCTTTTCTCATGCCGCTGTCTTCAATGTCGCAGAAAAGAGCTCCACCCTGCGCCCGGGTGGTGGGGTAGATATAAATCGCGTCCGCCCTGTGGGACAGCTCTGCGGGTTTCGTGAGCCATTTGTCCGGATTCGCGTAATCCGGCGCGGTATAAGCGGGGTTCTCCGCCCTGACGGCAGTTGCTCCGGGAAACAAAACGAACAGGGCCAACAAAAAAATTCTGACCGCAAAATGACGTTTCATCGTTAAAATACTCCTTTTATCTTCCAGGGACCTCTGGGGGGACAGCCGGGGATGACGGTTTCGAAGCCTCCGGCGCATTCGCCGTAGCCGATTCCCTTTCCCTGAACGCCTTTAAATCCCTGTCCGATATGAATTTTTTCCTTCAGGTTCTTCAATTCGCCCCGTTCATCCATGCGGAAAAGGGCGTGAATGAGTCCGGCGTAACAGATGGAACAGGCATCCTTAGCCTCCACGCAGCGGGCGAGGTGCCGCGTTGCCCGGGGCAGAACCTCCGGTCGGGCGAGCGTTGTATCCCGGTTCGTTTCGATAACGGTGTCCGGCAGAATTTCAGAGGAGCCGACTCCCATCCGACCGGCAAGGATGAGATGTTCCACCTCCGACGGAGGAATACCCAGCAGGGAAGCTCCGTATGTGTCGATCTTCACGGGATCGCAGCCCAGAATGACGCGATTCATCTCCAGCGGGTTGCCGCCCTCCTCGAAAGTGACGTCTCCGCAGAGGGCATCGACCAGAATCAGGTGGGGATGGATAACGGTGTTCAGCGCGGCGATGGGGCGATGGAGGCCGGTGCTGTGAAAACGGCGTTTTTCCCTGTCGGGGAGGCAGCCCTTCAGGTTTTTGAGGGCGCAGGTCATCACCGTCTGACAATGTCCCTTCAGGACGGGAAGATTGACGAGACGGTCCACCTCCAGAGGGGAGGCGCAGACCTCTATTTTCGTGCCGGCGGCCTGAACGCTGAGCGTTCGATCGTCCTTGAGGTCTTGGAGCCTCACGCCGTATTGTTTTTCGAGTTCCCGATAGCCGCAGGTCTGCCAGGCCCGGACCGTGCTGTCTCCGGCCCAGGAGCCCTCCATAATCGTAATGTCCTTCACGCCGCATTCCTTCAGAAACTCAATGACCCCTGCCACGACTTGCGGGGAGGTGGTGGCTCCGGTGGAAGCCGGTTTCGCCACCACAAGGTTGGGTTTGAGCCCCACCGACATGCCGGGGGCAAACAGTTCCGCCGCTCCGGATGCCTCCAGAACCCGGCGGGCTCCCTCGAAACCGTCCGAACCACAGGCCACGAAAATTTTATCCTTCTGCATCGATAAGCGATCCTTTCCTGC
>JAISUO010000120.1 GCA_031272035.1 Synergistaceae bacterium | reverse complement strand
TCATCGCCATGGTGGGCCGTTACCTCACCATCCAGCTGATAGGACACGAGCCCCTCCTTCATCGCATCTCTGCTTTTACCTCTCGGCTCATGGGGTATTAGCGTCCGTTTCCAAACGTTATCCCCCTTTGAAGGATAGGTTCTCATGTTGTACTCACCCGTCCGCTACTCCTCCTGTCCCTCCGTATTGCTACTTCGGAACATTCAGCGTACAACTTGCATGTGTTAAGCACGCCGCCAGCGTTCGTCCTGAGCCAGGATCAAACTCTCAGCTCATTGCTTTTGTTTTTGCCTGTTGCTTATGCACTGTATTCTGTTTTCAAGTTACATACTTTCAAGTACACACGAGCTCTTCCGATTCTTATCGTACTCTGCCGAAAAACTTCTTTCGGGAATCGTTTCATTTTTTCGCTCGGTGTTGCCCCTCACGGCAACGCAGGGTAATATATCATGGTGTTTTTCAAAAAGCAATCCCCTGGACTTAATCAAAGATTGCGACTTTTTGAAGAGACCTGTATTTGTAAAAGAGATTTTCGCGGAGGTACGTATAATGAATAAAACCCCCAAATCGGCCATGGGACGTCCTCGTAAGAAACGAAAAAGGACTTCCATACCGAAGCTGATTCTGAAGCTCTCCATTACGACGGTACTGGTGCTGATTCTGCTTTTTGTGGCCGCCGCCAGCGCCTGGGTGGCCTGGTACGTGGTCAAAATGTCGAAAGATCTGCCGACCATCGAAGAGATCATCGCCAAACAAAACAGCGAACCGACTCTCATTTACGACCGCAACGGAGAGGTCATCGCCCGGCTCTTTCTGGAAAACCGCACGTCCCTCCGCCTGGACCAGGTGTCGCCCTGGCTGATCCGCGCCATTCTGGCCGCCGAGGACTCCTCCTTCTACCAGCACGCCGGCATCAAGATCACCTCCATGGTTCGGGCTCTGTGGATGGACGTGGTGGCCCGGGGAGCGATCCAGGGGGCGAGCACGATCACTCAGCAGCTCGCCCGCAACCTCTTCCTCTCTCAGGAAAAAAGCATAACCCGCAAAGCGAAGGAAATTATCCTGGCCATGCGCATGGAAAAACTTTTCACCAAAGATAAAATTCTGGAGATGTATCTGAACACGATCAACTTCGGACGAGGAGCCTGGGGAGTGGAAACCGCGGCCCGTACCTACTTCGGATGTTCGGCGCTGGACATCGACCTCGCCCAGGCCGCCATTCTCGCGGGACTGATTCCCGCCCCCGGCCGCTATAACCCCCTGACCAACCTGGAAAACGCCAAAAATCGTCAAAACTACGTACTGAGCAGGATGGAGTCGCTAGGATGGATTGACGAGAATCAGCGGCAAAACGCCTACGCCGAAAAACTCGTTTTTAAGCACACCCCCAACCGGATCGAGGAGTTCAACCGCGCCCCCTATTTTGTCTCTCACATCCTCTTCAACGAACTCCTTCCCCGGTATGGAACGGAAAAAGTCTACAGCGGCGGCCTGCAGGTCCACACCACCCTGGACATCAGCCTGGACGAAGCCGCACAGCAGGCGGTTCTTTCTCTCAGGCAGCAGGGAGCTCTGGTCTGCCTCGCCTCTGATACGGGGGAGGTCCTGGCACTGGTTGGAGGCAAAGATTTCAAAGAAAGCAAATTCAACCGCGCCACACAGGCTTTCAGACAGCCGGGGTCGAGCTTCAAGCCCGTCGTCTACGCCGCGGCGCTGGAGAACGACATCATGCCTTTCGACCACTTCATGGATGCGGAGATAATTTTCAACAGAGGGGGCGCCAACAGGACGAGCTGGTCTCCGAAAAACTCCGACGGAAAGTACCACGGCGAGGTCACCGTGATCAAGGCTCTCTCCAGTTCTTACAACACCGTAGCCGTGCGGACGGCGGCCTACATCGGCACCCAGCCCGTGGTGGACATGGCCCGCAGCGCCGGGATCACGTCGGAGTATCTGCCCAACGACCTCTCCGTGGCTTTGGGATCCGCCAGCGTCACTCCGCTGGAAATGGCTGTGGTGTTCAACTGCTTCTCCAACGGGGGAAAGCGCATTCCCCCCATCATGATACAGAGAATCGACGATCGCGACGGTACCCTTCTGGCCTCCTGGGATCCCCAGCCGGTACAGGCCATGAAACCGGAAACCGCCTATACTCTGAGGTCCATGCTCTACGACGTGATCCGCGCCGGCACCGGCGGCCGCGCAAAACTTCCAAAAACCGAGGTTTTCGGCAAGACGGGAACCTCCAACGACTTCATCGACGCCTGGTTCATCGGCGGAGCCCCTGGCCTGACCACCGCCGTGTACACAGGCAACGATAATCACAAAACCATGGGACGCAACCAGACCGGCGGAATTGCGGCGGCTCCCGCCTGGAAACAGTTCATGGAATTTGCCGTTCAGCACATGCAAAGTCCGGAAAAATTCACCCCGCCTCCCTCGTGGGTCGAGGTGGCCCCGGTGACGATATGCCGCACAACCGGTTTCCGTGCAACCGGTCAGTGTCCCGCCGTCCCGCTGTATATTCCCGCGGGAAAGGCTCCGAAGGCCCAGTGTCCCACACATGGAGGCAGTTACAGCGCAGCCGCGGAAGATCCCAACGCGCCCAGACTTTTCCTGGTCGAGCAGGATGGAGACATCGAAAATTACGAGAACACGGAAAACTACGAACATCCGATGCAGACGCCGGCGTATCAGGAAAATACTCCCGCTCCGGAAACGCCCCCCTATCACCGCGATCCCAGCCCCGCGGAAATCATCGAAGAGCGGTATCAGCAGCTGCTGAAACAATATGGCATCGAATAGCGCACAGGGAAAATTCGTTCAAACTCGGGATTTTTAATTCCATATTTTCCGGGATATTTGGAGTACAATAAAATTCTATGTTATGCAGGGAAAAAGGAGTGTATGAAATGGGTACTTATGAACTGAAATTCGGTAAGGAAAAAGAAAAAATCGAGATCCCCGAAGAAAATCTTCTCGGAGTACTGAAAAGCAGGAACGTACCCTGCGCCGCGACAGAAGAAGAGGCTGTTCTCAAAGCTCTGGAGAACCCCATAGGAAGCCCGCGGCTCAGCGAGAAGGTAAAGCCCGGAGATAAAATTTGCATCGTGACCAGCGACCTGACGAGAGCCTGGCAGCACCCCTGGGTTTTTCTCCCTCTTTTGGTCGACGAGATCAAAAAGGGCGGCGTGAAGGACGAGGACATTTTTTTCCTCGCGGGGGTGGGGACGCACAGAGGACATACGCCGGAGGAGCACAAAATCCTTTTGGGCGAAAAACTCTACGGGCGTTATAAAATTATCGACCACGACAGCCGGAATGCCCCCATGAAGGATTTCGGCTCCACCAGCCGGGGGACGCCGGTCAAAATCAACAAAATTGCGGCAGACGCCGATCACGTGATTCTCACGGGCGGCATTGTGTATCACTTCATGTCCGGATGGGGCGGCGGCAGAAAATCGGTGCTTCCAGGCATTTCGGCCTACGAAACCGTCATGGCGAACCACGCTCTGGCTCTCAAACCCCTTCCCGACCACGGGCGCAACATGGTCTGCCGGGGGGGCAACGAAGAGGGGAATCTCATTCACCTGGACATGAATGAGGCCGCGGAAAAACTGAATCCCTCCTTTCTGCTGAACGTCATCACGAACACGGAGGCAAAAATCGGCTGGGCCGTGGCCGGACACTGGCAGAAAGCCCACGACGCCGGAAGGAGCATCGTCGACAGTTCGGACAAGATTTCGATTTCGCAGCTCTCGGATCTGACCATCGCCTCCGCCTGCGGATATCCGAAGGACATCAATTTCTATCAGTCCACAAAGGCGCTTTTCAACGCGCAGGACGCCACCCGTCCCGGCGGGGCCATTGTGATCCTCGCCTCCTGCGTGGAGGGATACGGCAACGATGAAATGCAGATGATGCTGCAAAAATTCAAAAACTCCGACGAGCGAGAGTCTGAACTGCGGCGTGAATTTACCATAGCCAAATACGTGGGTTACTGCGCCGGCTATGCCGCTGAGCACTTCGATTTTCACCTGGTAACCCATATCGATCCCAAACTTCTGGATGGGTCGGGAATCAAAATTTCAAAAACTCTGGATGAAGCTATGAAAAAAGTGTACGCCGCTCACGGGACGGCCCTGAAAACCTGGCTGATGCCCCAGGGAGCGAATACCTTACCTAAAGTTTCCTGATGGAGAATACAAAAATGCACTAATGAAACAATAAAAGATCAACAGGAGCACAATGGAAGCAATAAATCTGAATAACGTTTTACTGGCATTTGGACTGACGGTTTTCGCCGGACTTTCGACAGGTGTGGGGTCCACCCTGGCTTTTCTGGCAAAACAGACAAATACGCGTTTTCTTGCGTTGAGCATGGGTTTTTCGGCGGGAGTGATGATTTACGTTTCTTTCGACGAGATCCTCCCCACGGCACGAAATTCGCTGGTCGCGGAGTGGGGAAAAATCGCCGGATCCTGGGCGACGGCGTGCGCTTTTTTTGCCGGAATGGCAGTTATCGCCCTCATCGACAAATGGGTGCCCGAGGTGGACAATCCCCACGAAATGCACACCATTGAGGAGATGGAGATGACCTGCGACGAGCACGCCCGAAAACACCATGACATGAATAAACTGCACCGCACGGGCATTTTTACGGCCATTGCCATTGCCATCCACAATTTTCCGGAGGGCCTGGCGACTTTTACCGCCGCACTGGCAGAGCCCGCACTGGGGACCGCTATTGCCGTTGCCATCGCCATTCACAATATTCCCGAAGGCATCGCGGTCTCCGTGCCCATTTTTTACGCCACCGGCGACCGCAAAAAAGCCTTTTGGTACTCCTTTCTTTCCGGTCTGGCGGAACCCTCAGGGGCGATTGTGGGCTACCTGATTCTGCTGCCCTTTTTCTCGCCCGCTGTTTTTGGTATGCTTTTCGCAGGGGTTGGGGGCATCATGGTGTTCATTTCCTTCGATGAACTGCTGCCCTCAGCGGAAGAATACGGCGAGCATCATCTGTGTATTTACGGCCTCATTGCGGGGATGATCGTCATGGCAACATCGCTGCTGCTGTTCTTGTGAGGCTCAGTGGCAGAACTCCCCATTTTCACCAGGTATAACGCGTCGTTTCCAGAAGGGACAAACATTTGCGGCTGGGAGACGGAAGAGTCAGGGAAGCCATTTCCTCCACGGAAAACAGCCCCCACTCTTCCGTTTTGATTTTTGCCTTCAGCAGGGGAGAAATCCCCTTCAGTGAACAGACCACAAACCACGCGTTCACCTGATGGCGGGTGAAGGAAAAACGAACGGAACCTCTCTCGTCGAAGGAAAAACACTCAAATCCCTCCCCTCGCGCCCAGTCGGCAATATCTGAGCGGGAATTTTCCGTGCGACGGGCAAACCAGGGAATCTCCCACATATTGGCCCACAATCCCTTCGCCGGGCGCTTTCGAAGCAGACAGGCCCCCTTCCACAAACACAGTACCGCCCAGGCGTCTGTTTTCAGGGTTTCGGGCCGTCGCTTCGGAAGGGGGCGCAGAGCCTGAACTCCAAGCTGCCGTGCGATACAGAGTTTTTTCCAGGGACACTCGTCACATTTCGGATTTTTGGGAAGGCAAACCAGCGCGCCCAACTCCATCAGCGCCTGATTGAAGGCTCTGGCCTCTCCTTTTGGAATCAGCTCCAGAACGATTTTCGTCACCGTCTTTTTCAGGCCGGGACTGCCCGCGGGGTCCTCCAGATTGCAAAATCGGGCCGTCACCCGCTCGACATTTCCATCCACCGCCGCAACCGGACGATTTCTCCCGATACTGGCCACAGCTCCTGCGGTATAGGGGCCAAACCCCGGGTAGCTCAAAAGTTTTTCCACATCTTCCGGAGGCTCGCGGTATCCCTCTTCGACCATGGCTTTTGCGGCTTTCAGCAGGTTTCGCGCCCGGGAATAGTACCCCAGTCCCTCCCACAGCTTTACGACCTCCGCCTCATCCGCCGCGGCAAGGGCCTTCAAATCGGGAAAACGCCGCATCCATCGCTCAAAATAGGGCAGAACCGTGTCCACCTGGGTTTGTTGAAGCATAAACTCCGAAACGGTCACTTCATAGGGATCGTAATTTTTTCTCCAGGGAAGGGGCCGCGCATTTTGCGCAAACCACCGGAGCAAAAGCGCGGAAGGCTCCGAACGCATTAACCCAACTCGTCAATGCAGACCTGCATGGTTTCCATCATTGTTTCCACTTCGCCGGGAAGACCGCAGCCACACTGCAGCAGTCCTCCTCCCACACAACGGAACAGATTCACCAGCTCTGACCCCTCGCCGCTGAGGATTCCCTTACCGATGTGGTATCGCCCCGTCCGGATCAGGTCCAGAAGGATATTGCCGCAGAGCTGGAGAATGAAACAATCCGGCTGCGTTCCCGGCATCCGCTCCTGCGCCTGCAGAATTTGCAGTGCTCCCCCTTCATTGCTGAAAAATTCGGGAATTTTATTTTTCAGGGTCTCCAGAGCGTAAGAATTTCCAAAGAGGTGCTCCATCTCCATGAACATTTCCTCGGAGCGCTGGATCGCGTTTCTGACGGCCTGACGTTTACGCAACTCCAGATCCTGAGAGAGGTCGGACTGGGAAGGGGCGGATTCGGGTTCCTTCCGCGGCTGCGGCGCCGGGGGAATCTCCTCCGCAGCCATCCTCTCCGGCGGCTCTTCTGTCGCTTTCGCCACTATTTTTATTTCTTCCGCTTCTTCTATTTCTTCTATTTTTTTCGCTGAATTCAGCAATTCCATTTCCTGCGGTGATCGGGGATTTGTTTTCATGACTTCGATAATTTGCAGGGGCTGGGATTCCTGTTCTCTTGAGGTGTCAGAGGCGTTCAGAAGCGAAGCGTCTTTGGAATCCGTTTCCTCATCTTCGCATTCTTCCGGCAAATCTGACTCGTCTTCGTCGTTTTTCTCCCAGGTCAGGGTTCGATACGAAAGATACATCCCGCCTGCCAAAGCAATGACCCACATGGTGGTGATACCTGGAAGGTCAAAAAAGAAAAACAGATGCCCCAGGAAGAAGATCCCCGCTCCGGCAATGGCAGAAAAAACCGCGGCGATCACGGAAAGCTGCCCCTCCCTCAGCGGACGGCGCAGCGCGAGGAACCGCACAGCCAGGGCCCAGCAGCAGGCTCCGGCCATGAGAGCAGAACCATTGCTTAAAAGAATGGGCAGGATCTCCCCCAGACCAGGGAACGTCCGCCCCGTCGCGGAGGTCTGCGCAAAAATCAGAGAAGCCACGATGTCTCCCAGTGCCATTAGAAGAAAAGAGCAGAGATAGAGCCGCTTCAGGTCGCAGGACTCCGGAGAAAAGGAAAAAGACGGAGTGCGGGCCTCAAAGGAAGAAGATGAAAACTCCTCCCCTGTCAGATCCGAATCTGCTTCATCCCCGGTCAGGGTCGGTTCGGGCTCCTCCGCCAGGGGTTCCGGTTCCTCCCTTTGGGGAATCACGAGAATTTTTCCCTCTGTGGGGATCTCTCGGGCGACCTGCGTCTCCATATCCGCCATGGCGGGAAGAGGAAGCTCCGCCGTTTCCGTGAGATTGGAGTAATAACGACGAACGGGCATCATATTTTTGGAGGTTTCAATGGTGTTCAGCGCCTCATCAAGAAGATGATACACTTTGTCGAAGCCGGGCGGCGGCGCGGAAGGCGTCTTCGGCAGCGTGTTTCCGTCGTCCCTCCTGTCCTCCTCCATAGAGAATATTCGAGCTTCTTCGTTTTCATCCAGCTCCGTGTTTTCTATTTCTTCCGATTTATCTGTTTCAGAGGACGACGACAGAACAGGAATCCGTTTTTTACGGCGTTTGATCAGAAATCCCGCAAGAAGCATCGCCAGGGCAAGCGCCGCGCCTCCGCCGTACAGGAGCGGCATTGGCAGGGAATTTTTCATGAAGTCGAAAGACAGGACGACAGGTTCACTCTGTACCGGCGCGGCAGGAGGCGGATTTTCGGCGGAAACAGCCGGTAAATTCGCAGTTCTGTCGGGGATGTCCGCCGGAAGAGCGATCTCGGGAAGGGCGGCGCGCTCTGCGGGAAGCGCGGGAAGCATCGGCACGCCCACGTCCTGCTGAGGGGTCAGAGTCAGGGACGTCACCCAGCGATTGACAATGGTTTCAAATTCTCGCTGCCAGTATTCTTCATTGGCGGGAAGATACCGAATCAGTATGAGCACCAGTTTTTCATCATGAAAAAGCGTGACGGTCCGGTAACGCAGCCTTGAATCGGGAAGCTCCGCCTCCCAGATGACAATGGGGACGTCCTTGAGGTCCGTGGGGAGCATGCTTCTTCCCAAATACTGAACACGACCGTAACGAGCCTGCAGCAGACCTCCCACAAGAGGTTCCTCAGAGTCCGAGAGCAACTCCGGCGGGAGAATAAAGGCCTTTCCTTCACTGTCAGAGCTCCACATCGCGAAAACCTGGAGAACGGCGCCTCCTTCAGGAGAGTTTTTTTCACGTTCGGCGCACAAAACCTGCTGGACGTTCAATATCCGGGAGGACGCCGGTTCACTCTCCCGCTCCGGCGCCTCATCCCGGGAGACCAGACGCCATTCCGACGGAAGAGCGAGCAACCCCGCGCTGGCCGTGGGGATTGAAACCCATTCGACCTCCTCTGCCGCGAACGCCCCTGCCGGAACAAAGAAAACGAAAATGACCCAGGCAAGAAAAAACGCCGCTTTTACGTGAATAAAGCGTATCTCTGAAGTTTTCATATCAAAATTTTCATCTCTGGCATCTTTGCGATTTTTATAAAATTACCACATATTTTCGGCATCACAGAGCACATAAATAACTCTGTTTTAAGAAAATTATTATAAATATAATTTTCCTGTTTTTATATTTTACATGAGAGAGGCGATTTTTTCCTGTAAAACGCGATCTTTTTATCAAAATTCGCGAGGTTCCATGTGAAGCGTTATCAAAGCGCCAATACCCAGAGTTTTTTGTAATTTTTTCTCCAGCGCGCTGGTTATGTCGTGGGCTTTTTTGAGAGTCATTTCGCCATTCATGACGATATGGGCTTCAAGAGCCACATAAAAACCGATCCGGCGGGTTCTTATCTTATGGATGTCATGAATCTCCTGAAAATCCAAGGCCATCGCCCGGATTCCCTCAAGCTGCGCCGGCGCCAGAGAGGTATCCAGCACTTCTCGAATGCTGTTCCAGAAAATCGTTATGGCGGCGTAAAGAATGAAAAAACTGACGATAATGGCGGCGGCGGGATCCAAAACAGCCCAGTCCCTTCCCCCCAGGATGCTTCCCCCGATGCCCAGCAGCGCCCCAATGGAGGAAAGCGCGTCCGACCGGTGGTGCCAGGCATTGGCTTCCAGAGAAGAGCTGTTCAGCCGGCGCGCTTCCGCCCGGGTGTAGCGATAGAGAATTTCCTTGACCCCGATCGACACAAGGGCCATCGCCATAGCGATCATGCCCGGCTCCTGGAGCCGTTCTCCCCGAAAAATGTGCAAAACGTCTCCTACTCCGTCGACCAGCACTCCCAGCCCCACCGTTAAAAGGGTGAGACCGCAAAAGGCCGCCGCGAGAGTTTCGAACCGCCCGTGTCCATAGGCGTGTTCCGCGTCTGCCGGGCGGTTCGTGTAGCGCAGTCCGAGAAGAACGGCGAAGTCCGTCAGCAGATCCGAAAGAGAGTGCGTCGCGTCCGCCACCATCGCGCCGCTGTGCCCGAGAATGCCGGCCGCGTATTTCCCCACCGTCAGCAGAACGTTGACCCATAATCCCGTCAATGTCGCCGCCATCGCCCGCCGGGTTCTCCTCTCGGGATACACGGAGTTCATTTCCATGCTGCTTTCCGTCATGAAACTTCTTCACCTCTGAAAATCAAAAATACAGTGTTTCTCGAATATCCTTTCTTCTTTCATGTTACCACAGGAGGCCGGTACAAAATATGAACATATGCGCATTTTATCGAAGCTTTTTGCGGGAGTCTCTCCCCGCGTCCGGTTCGCTGCCGTCCGCAACTTTTGTTTCTTGCTGTATAGCTGGATTCATGTTAAACTCCTTCCGCGGAAGGATTTTCGCTTCCTGCCTGAAGAAAACGTGAAACCGGCTTCGGTTGGTTGTTTTTGCAGTCCTGAAGTTCGACAGGCTTTAACCGTGAGAGTATGTCGAGTTTATATTAAAAATGTAAAAATGTCAGAGTGTCATGCGTTATGAGAAAGGGAGAGATTCGACAATGCCGCGAAAGTATAATCACTTTTTATTCTTTTGTCTGGCCTGGGCGCTGGCGATGAAGGCGATCCCCCTTCCTGCCGCGAAGGCCGCCGTACCCGTCTGGGAGAGCCTGACCTGGACCGGTGATGTCGCCCAGATGCAGGATCTGGAAAAAATGTGTCGAGAGTATGGAGTGCTTTCCAGCGACGTTTTTTGGGTCAATGACTATACGCCCCAAACTCCTCCCCGCAAAGGGGACGTCGTTCTGATTCCTCACTCAAAAAGCGCCCTCATTCCAACGTGGACGGAGGTACAAAGCAGAAAAAACAGGTCTTCCGATTCTCTGGTCACCGTGAAGCTTCATGGCATCCCTCTCGATCAGCGGGAAAAGAAAGTCTCTCCCGATCTTTCTCCCGTGCCGCCATCGCCGGCTTCCCCGAGCAAAAATTTCTCTTCTGCTCCACCAACTCCACCAACTTCAGCAACTCCGTTAATTCCATCGACTCCATCGACTCCGCCAGCTTCGTCAGTTTCGACCGCGGCAGGCGCGTCCTCTCCGCCGGAGCCTTCCCCGTCGTCCGGAGCGCCTGCCGATTCCGACTCCAAAAAGAGCCGCTTCGAGTTCCCTCCGGAGGCTCCTCTCGTCACGATAAAACTTCATGGCGTGCCGTCCTTCATGAAGGATCTGGAGAGCGAATCTTCCGACAGACGACCCGTTTCCCCGGAGCTGAAAACGACGGTTCCCGTTACGGTCAGACAAACCCCTTCGCCGGAGGTCAAAGAGCCGGTGAAGAACATGCAGCTGGTGATTTCGGGAGACAGGGTGGCCGTCGTTTCATCCGACATCTCCGTCAGACCGGAACCCGCGCCCGCTTCCACGTCTCCGGCCCTGACGCTTCCTCCGCCTTCTCTCAAAGAACCGCCTCCCCTGCCCGCGGTGCCTTCTCCCACTTCCGGAAAAATGATCTGGCCGGTAAACGGCGCGGTTTCGTCCGGTTTTGGGAAACGGGGCAAGCGTCGTTTTCACGCCGGTCTGGATTTACCGATGCCCAAAGGGACTCCCATCGCGGCTGCTCTGGATGGTGTGGTGCGGGTGACTATCCCCCCGTCAACTCCTCAATTCAGCGGGTATGGCAATCTGGTGCTTCTCGACCACGGGAACGGACTGGCCACGCTCTACGCCCATTGCGACAGGATCAACGTGAAAAAGGGTCAGCGGGTCAGACAGGGCGACATTGTGGCCTACGTGGGCAGCAGCGGACGTTCGACGACCTTTCATGTCCATTTCGAAGTTCGAAAAAACGGCCGCCCCGTGAATCCTGTCCCTCTGCTGCCCGCCCGGGACAAAACATAAAGAGAATAATTATGCCCGGGCAAATCCCGCGGGATCTGTCCGGGCCGAGGCCGCTTCTGCGCGGACCCCGCAGGCTACATTGAGGCTGCGTTGAGGAAACGGGTGATTTCCCTCCTGAAAATCAGCCGAACCTCGTTGGTGGGGCCGTTGCGGTTTTTCGCGAGGATGAGGTACGCCTCGCTGTCCATTTCGGGGTTCACCGCGCCTTCATAATAATCCGGACGGTAGAGCAGCATGACGGTATCCGCGTCCTGTTCGATGGCTCCGGAGTCCCGCAGGTCGGAGAGCATGGGCTTTTTATCCGTGCGCTGTTCTACAGCCCGGGAAAGCTGAGAGAGCGCGATAATCGGACACTCGAGCTCCCTGGCTACACCCTTCAGCATACGAGAAATTTCCGATACCTCCTGCTGCCGGCTCTCGGTGGAGCGACCGCCAAAACTCATGAGCTGCAGGTAGTCCACGACGATCAGCCCCAGGTTGGGGTAACGCGCCTTGAAACGGCGGCAGCGGGCACGAAAATCCATGGTGGTCAGCATGGAACTGTCGTCGATGAAGATCGGGGCCTTCGTCAGACGCCCCGCGGCCTCCATCAGCTGGTTCCACTCGTTCTTGCCCATCATGCCCGTCCGCATGGCGTGAATGTTGATTTCCGCCTCCGAGCCCAGCATTCTCTGAACCAACTGCTCTCCCGACATTTCGAGGCTGAAGATCAAAACGATGTCTCCTCCCTTCCCGCCCCCGAACTGGGCGATGTTCAGGGCAAAGGCCGTCTTGCCCATGGAAGGACGCGCCGCAATGATATTCAGGCTGCCCGGCTGAAATCCTCCCGTCAAAACGTCCAGGTCCACGAAGCTTGAGTCGAAACCGCTGACTTTCGACCCGGTCCGCTGGTACTGCTCCTGAATTTTGGCGAAGGTCCCCCCGAGAATCTCGCGAACCGCCCGAAACTCCACCTGATTGTTGTTCTGCGCGATTTCGAAAACCGCCCGCTCCGCCTCGTCCAGTGCCATAGCATTTTCGATCTCCGTGTCGTATCCCAGGCGCACGATTCGATTTCCCGCCTCGATCAGACGCCGGCGAATCGACTTTTCCCGCACGATGTTCGCGTGATACTCCACATTGGCTGTGGTGGGGACCTCCGAGATCAGCGCGGAAAAAAAGGACTGTCCTCCCAGTTTTTCGAAGATTCCCCGTCGGGAAAGCTCCTCTCCCAGGGTGATTATCTCCACAGGATGCCCCTCGCCGAACATCTGAATCATGGCTTCGAACGCCGCCTGATGGTTCAGATCGTAAAAATCTTCCGGCCTCAAAGCCTCGGCTGCGGCGTTGAGGGCTTCCTGTTCCAGCAGACAGGCCCCCAAAACCGCGCGTTCTGCGGCAATGTTCTGAGGAGGAACGCGGTCGTAGATCATATCAGGAGTTTCGTATTTCCACAGAAAGGGTCATATCAGCCTGCACCCCGGCGTAGAGCTTCACGGAGAAGGCGTGGTTTCCCGGCTGTCGAACGGTATCGGCAAGTTTGATGTCTCTTTTGTCCACCCGGATGCCGAACTGAGCCTCAAGGGCCTCGGCAACCTGGGACGCGGTGACGCTTCCGAAGAGCCTGCCATTTTCGCCGGCGCTGGCTTCCACGCGGACCACCCGACCCTGCAGTTTCTTTTTATCTTCCTCGGAGGCCAGTTTTTCCTTCGTCTCTCTGGTTTTACGGCTCTCCGCACGAGCTTTCAGATCCGCGATTTTTCCCGGAGTGGCTTCCTCGGCCAAACCCCGCGGGAAGAGGAAATTTCGGGCGTATCCGTCGCTGACCTCCACAAGGGCTCCCGCCGCGCCAATTTTACTGACCTCTTTTTTTAAAATAACCTGCACCTGCAATCCTCTCCTCTTTGATATATGGCAAAATCTTTATTTATCGCCCTTTTCCGCTGCGTTCCCGAAGGGTCCTGAAGTCGAAGCAGATGTCCCCGATACCGAGGCCGATCACCCACAGCCCCAGAATTGGAAGCGTCAGAAGCGCGATGATGAATACCCGCAGCAGGAAATTGACTTTTCGCCTCAGAAGCCACCACCAGATCAGAGAGAGCCCCTGCAGGAAAAAGAAGACGTTGACCAGAAACTTCAGGTTGACTTCCAGCATGGTCGTCACGGACCAGCCTTCCGATTCCGTCAGCAGAGGCAGGAGAAAAGCCACCAGCAGAGCCCAGAGAATGCTTTTGGGAAAACGCCACATTCCAAAGGGGGGCGAAGGGGGGAAAACGACGCTGCGCCCGCGCTGAATCGCCTCGCAGAGCCGGTAATTGAGGTAGGAATCCAGCATTGACCAGGTGACGATCAGAGACGGCACCATATAAGGAGCCAGAGCGAGAATCTGTTCCATGGATTCCTTCAGAGCCGTCGCGCTTTGAACGTCCTGAGCCAGCAGCCCCAGATACATCTGCATGAAAACGCTCCGCAGGGCATCCGGCTTCATGATAAAGGGATTGTATCCCAGCAGAATCACATCCGCCGTCATATAAAGGACTTTGGACGCCACGGAAACCGTGGAGCAGAGAAACAGCGCGTCGCTCCCCTTCTCCAGATGCCCCGGAGGAAAGGCAAGCCCCACGCACAGAAGTCCTTCCATCAACAGGAAATAAAGTGCAATCATCGGCTCCAGAGCCAGAAGAAACATGCCCATGAGGAGAAGTCCCAGGGCCATCCATGTCTTATTTTCCCGAACCCCCAGAAGGGCCAGGGGCGTGGGGGAGAATAAAAATCCGACGGTTCCCAGCACAGGGACAAAAAAACCGGAGCAGAACAACAAACCCGACGTCAGCGATAAAGCCAGACATCTGGCGAGGGAACTCCCTCTGAACGTTTTCAGCGGCTTATTCGGTCCCTCCATGCTTTCTCACCTGCCTGCCTTCCTGAGAAAAAGGGGAGACGCCCATGGGCTTCTCCCCCGTTTACAGCCTGTCCGCACTTCGTCTCGCATCAATCCAGCGAGTAAGGAAGCAACGCCATATATCGGGCTCTCTTAATCGCTTCCGTCAAAAGCCGCTGATGTTTGGCGCAGTTTCCCGTCACGCGCCGGGGGATGATTTTTCCTCGTTCACTCACGTACTTGCGCAGCTTTTCCGCGTCTTTATAATCTACTTTTTCCTGCTTCTCCACACAATAATAGCAAAACTTCGGACGACGACGGGGGCCGCCTCTGCGCATGCCTCCGCGCGGAGCTCCTCCGGTACCGCCGCCTCCAGCAGGTCTGCCTTCGCCGTTCATTTTTCCAGCCTCCTTGAAAGCCGATTCTAAAAAATTGCGCTAGAAAGGAATTTCCGCGTCAGATTCATCGTCCCCGCTGCCGCTTCCCAGTTCGGACACATCCATGGGGAATTCCCCCGCGCCAAATCCCTTTTCCCGTATGCTTTTGCCAAAATCAGCGTCGTCTCCGAAGGAAGGATAACCCCCTCCGTCTCCGGGAGCACTCCCGGATTCGGCTTCGGATTCGCGCCGGGAACCAATGAACATCACTTCCGCAGCCTCGACGTCCGTGGAGTATTTCTTGCCGCTTCCATCTCTGGCCTCGTAGCTGCGCACCTTGATTTTCCCTTCCACACAAACCGCGCTTCCCTTTTTCAGGTATCGTCCGCAGCGGTCTCCCAGGGGGCCCCAGGCTACGATGGGAATGAAATCCACGCCTTCCTGAAACTCTCCGTTTTTGTTCTTCCAGCTGTAATTGACAGCCAGGGTAAAACGAGCCCAAGCCCTTTTGTCCACCGTATAGCGAACCTCCGGGTCACGGGCCAGGTTGCCAATCAGGATAACTTTATTGAATCCTCTGGCCAATTGAGTCTCCTCTCCGTCATTCATCCAACAAAATGATCATATGGCGATAGATGTTGGCACGCAGGCCGAGCACACGTTTCAGCTCGAAAGTCTGCGCTGGTTCCAGATCGAAATTGAAGAGCACGTAAATGCCCTCGTTTTTCTTCCGGATGGGATAGGCCAGACGCCTTTTCCCCCAAACATCGGTCCTGGTGACTGAGCCGCCCAGGTTACGCACGACTTCTTCGATCTTTTCGACTTCGTCCTTCGGTTCTTCGAGATCCGCTTCCAGAAGGACCATCATTTCATAATGTCGCACGTCTTACACCTCCTCCCTGTGGTCTTATGGCCTCTCCTCTCTGAAGAGGCAGGGCAGAAACAAAAAAAGATTATATACGAACATTCTACTTCTCACAAGAAGAAAAACATCACAAAAATAAAACTCAGCAAAAAAAACGACCGACGATCTCTGAAAATTAATTATAATACACCCTGCTTTTTCAGAGCAGCCAATCAGCGCTTCTTTTGATTCTCAGCATGTCAGACATTTTCGCTTCTTCTCCGATGATCATCAATATAGAACAAATTCGTTGATTGAGATTGACTAATACAATTTTTAAAGATACACTTTTGCAAAAGTTGAATGAAGATGTTGTATTGTCGGCGTTCAGCACCGCAAAGGAGGATGTTCGCTATGAGGTTGGTACCCTCCATAGCCTCGGCGAACCAGCTCAAACTGGGAGAAGAAATCGCCGCTTTGGGAAATTGGCCTTTTTTGCACCTCGACATTGAGGACGGCAATTTCACACCCAACATCACCTTCGGAATGAAAACTGCCGCTGCGATTTGCGAGACAGCGGGACATATGGCCATGGACGTGCATTTTATGGTGACAGATCCCTGCTTCTGGCTGGAACGGGTCGCCCCGCTCAGGGTCAGGAGGGTTTACGCGCACATCGAAGCGCTTCCCTATCCGTTGTTGTTTTTGAACCGGGCGCATGACCTGGGAATGGAGACGGGCCTCGCTCTGAACGTAAAAACTCCGGAGGATTTTACGCGTCCTTTTTGGCCGCTTTGCGATGCCCTGCTCGTCATGACAGCGGAACCGGACGCCGCGGGAGAAAAACTGTACGCGCCGGCTTTGGAAAAAGCGAAGTTCATAGCTTCCCAGGTTCCGCCCGGTCTTGAGGTTTTCGCCGACGGCGCACTCGACCTCCGGGCTTTGCGCGAACTTTTCAGGGCGGGACTCACAGGCGCGGTGCTGGGCAGGGCCGTTTTCAGCGCGCAGGATCCCCGGAACAGGCTTCTGGAGCTGCAGGAAGCTGTGATACAGAGCGCAACGAAAGGAGAAAAAAACATTGATGAACCTCAGTGAAATCCTGAGAAATTTGTGTCTGGCTCCGGCGCCGTCCGGCTATGAACGGGAGGCGGCCCGGGTTTATCGGGATGCCGTCGCCGCTTTTGTCGACAGCGTGGAGGTAGATCGCGCGGGCAACACCATCGCCACAATACAGGGGACCGATCCGAAAGCGCCGTCCGTAATGGTTTTCGCGCACCTGGATCAACTGGGATTCATCGTGCGCAGAATCGAGCCGGACGGTTTTCTGCAGATTGACCGTCTCGGAGGGATCCCGGAAAAGGTTCTTCCCGCTTTGGAATTGCTGATCCGAACGAGGAGCGGTGAGTTTGTCCCCGGGGTGATAGGAATCAAATCGCACCACGCGACCGCCGCGGAGGAAAAATACAAGGTGGATCCGGTCACCTCTCTGTTCGTCGACGTGGGATGCGCGAGCGCGGATCAGGTTCGCGAACTGGGGATTGAAATTGGGGCTCCCGCGATTTACAAATCCCGCTTTCAGCCCCTGCCGAACGGTAAGGTCAGCGCAACCGCCATAGACGACCGCGGCGGCGTCGCGGCCCTGGCGCTGGCGGCAAGTCTGCTCCGCCAAAACAGACCAGCCGCCAGAGTCAGCCTTGTGGGCTCCGTCTGGGAGGAGTTCAACATCCGTGGGGCCGTGCACGCGGCGCGCGCTTTACAACCGGACATCGCCATATGCGTGGACGTGATCCTGGCCGGCGACACTCCGGACCTGAAAAATCGTTATAACAACGCCCTGGGAGCGGGCCCCAGCGTCAACCTGTACTCTTTCCACGGACGTGGTACGCTCAACGGAACTATTCCTCACGAAGGGCTGGTTCGCCTTATGGAGCGGGCGGCTGGAGAGAACTCGATTCCACTGCAGCGTTTCGCCTCTTTAGGCATTCTTACTGATTCCGCTTATGTTCAGATGGAAGGAAAAGGAATTGCCTGCGTGGATCTGGGGTTCCCGGTTCGTTATACCCATACTCCGGCGGAGCTCTGCGCGACGTCGGATATTGAGAACCTTGCGAAGCTGATCGCGGCAGGAGTTGGTATGATCGACTCCGGGTTTGACTGCCGCCGCTATACGCTGTGACAAATTTGACGAGGAGACGAATGTCCATGTGGCTCAAAGATTTATTTGGCGTTGAAAAACCGATTATCGCAATGTGTCACTTGCAGCCGATGCCCGGAGACCCTTATTACGACAAGGCTTCCGGGATGAAAAAAGTGCTGGAAAGCGCGCGTCGTGATCTTCACGCGCTGCAGGAGGGCGGCGTTGACGGGGTGATGTTTTCCAATGAATTCAGCATGCCGTACCTCACCAAAGTACGCCCGGAAACTGTGGCGAGCATGGCGCGCGTCATCGGGGAACTGATGAGCGACATTGAGTTGCCCTTCGGAGTGAACTGCCTGTGGGACCCCATCGCATCGTTAGATCTGGCCGTCGCCACCGGCGCTTTGTTCATCCGCGAGATCATGTCCGGCGTTTACGCGTCGGATTTCGGCTTATGGAACACCGACGCAGGCGTCACCGTCCGCCACCAAATGGAGATCGGCGCGGAAAAAGTGAAACTGCTTTACAACATCGTCCCTGAGGCGGCAGCTTATCTTGGACGACGGACACCTCAGGAAATAGCGAAGACAACCGTGTTCAATCACCGCCCGGACGCCTTGTGCGTTTCGGGGTTGACGGCGGGCTCCGCCACGGACACTCAAATTTTGAAGATCGTCAAAGACGCCGCTCCGAATACTCCTGTTTTTTGCAACACGGGCTGCAATAAGGACAACATTTCCACGCAGCTTGCCGTGGCCGACGGAGCTATCGTCGCTACAACTTTCAAAGAAAACGGAGTATTCGAAAATCCCGTGGATTCCAAAAGAGTGAAGGAATTTATGGACGTCGTCAAAAAGTTGAGATAAAGATAAGGAAGATCTGATTGGCGCCGGTGTCCCGAAGGGGGTTTTTCCCTTCGGGACCGTAAATCAACTCTCCAACAGGGGCCTCAGGTATTCTATGCTCTTTTCCAAAGCGGTATCCTGGTCCGGCCGCTGAAACACTTCTACGCTATAATATCCATCGTATCCGGTTTGACGCAGGGCGGCGATAAACGAGGCGAAGTCCAGCTTACAATTGCCCGGATAAAGTCGGTTGCTGTCCACCAGGTGAACGTAAGTCACAAGTCCTGCCGCGTCAAACACGCTTTGCAACATATCTTTATCGTCGATATACATATGGTTGGAGTCCAGCATAAGCTTCAGCGCAGGCAGGGCGATTTCACGCACCAGGGAAATTCCTTCGCCGGTGGTGTTGATGAAATTAATCGCAATCGAATTGACAGGTTCCAGCGCCACTATGACACTCCGTTCTCCGGCATAGGCCGCAATTTCACGAAGACCGTCCACGGATCGCTGACGGCACAGCTCCTTTGAGGCTCCGTAAACGTATTCACCTCGAAGTCTGCCGATGTTGATTTGTGCTCCCAGCGCCTGCGCCAGGTCCACGGCACTTTTCGCGTAAGAGATGGCGGAGTTGCGAATATTGTCGTCCAGAGCGCTGAAAGACAGATGCTCCTGTCCGTAGATCTCTCCGGTACACACCATTGGAATATCCAGCTCGTATTGCTTCGATAAGGAAAAGATTCGATCAGCATCCACCTGGGCGGGGTTTGCCACCATGAGCTCCGCGCCGGTATAGCCGCACTCTCTGAGCCGTCGGAACGCAGCGTCGATGTCTCCCTGATAGGCCGTAACCCCTGGCGCAGGCAGAACATCGGGTGTGGCGACCTGATAACACAGTTTCATTTTCATTTCAACAATTCCCTTACAGCTTCCGCAATGGCTTCCGGCGTCAGGCCAAACAACTTATAAAGCTCCAGGGGAATGCCAGAACGCCCGAAGGTATCCTCAAGCCCCACCCGAGTCAGCTTAGCGGGAGCATACTGAGTGAGTATCTCCGCGACGGCGCCGCCCAGCCCGCCGATTGTCACGTGATCCTCCACTGTAACGAGGCCTTGCGTCTCGTGAGCCGCTCTGACGATGGCTTCCCTGTCGATGGGTTTGACAGAGTACATATCCAGCACCCTGGCATGTATGCCTTCTTTTTCCAGAAGATCGGCCGCTTCTATTACTCTGGACAGCATGTTGCCGCAGGAAAGGATAGCCGCCTCGGCGCCGGAACGAAGTTCTTTACTGCCGCCCAGGGGAAAGAGCTCTTCTTCTCCGTAAAATTCAGGAGCGGGGTCTTTACCCAGGCGGATGTAAAAGGGACCATGTTTTTCCGCAGCCAGCCGGGTCAGCTTACGGGTGGCGTTGGGAGTAGACGGCGTCAACACCCGCATGCCGGGCAGAGCGCGCATGATGGCAATGTCCTCGACGGCCTGATGGGTGCCGCCGTCGCCGCCAGTCTCGAGTCCGGCGTGGGTTCCTGTAACCTTGACGTTCAGGTTGGAGTAACAGACAGAATTACGCACCTGCTCTACCGCACGCATACTGGTGAATACGGCAAAGGTGGCCAGGAAGGGACACAGACCGCAGGCGGCAAGGCCCGCGGCAATTCCAACCATGTTTTGCTCCGCGATGCCACATTGAATATACCGGTCCGGAAATACCTTCAAAAAAGGCAGCACACCGGTGGATTTACCGGCATCAGCGTCCAAAACCACGATATCTTCCCGTTCTTTTGCCAATTCTATCAGGGTTTCCCCGTAGGCGATCCTGTTGGCGATCATAGTGTGCCACCTCCAAGCTCGAGCGTGACCTGTTTCATCTGTTCTTCGGTAGGGCAACCGCCGTGCCACGCCGCGGTTCCTTCCATGAAAGAGACTCCCCTGCCTTTGATTGTTTCAGCCGCAATAAAGGTGGGAGTGCCTTCCGGCTGGTCGGGAACGTCATCGAAAACCTTCATAAGCGCAGGAATGTCATGCCCGTTAACGGACGTCGTATTCCAGCCGAAGCTTTTAAATTTTTCCTCGGGATCCCCGATGCTCATAACATGGCGGGTATCGTCGCAAAGCTGGATGTGGTTGTTGTCCAGTATTGCCACGAGGTTACCCAGCCTGTAATGAGACGCGGCCATAGCGGCTTCCCAGATCTGTCCCTCCTGAAGCTCACCGTCGCCCAGCAGCACGTAAGTTTTATACCTCTGCTTCCTGATCCTGCCTGCAAGGGCCATGCCAACGCCCACTGAAAGGTTCTGTCCAAGGGACCCCGAGGAAAAATCAGCCCCGGGAACCTTCAGGTTCGGCGTGGCCTGCAGCATACCGTCATGAAGGCGCAACCGTTTCATGTGCGAGATATCGAAGAATCCCCGGTGGGCGAGAGCGGCAAAAAGAGCGGGAGCGGCGTGTCCCTTGCCGAGCAAAAATCGGTCACGATCCGCCCAGGCTGGATTTTTCGGGTCGATACGCAGCTTGTAAAAATACAGCGCCGTAAGGATATCCACAGCCGACAGGCATCCTCCAGGGTGGCCGGAGCCTGCCAGATAGATGGCTTTAAGGGTATCACAACGGATAAGACGGGCAATTTTTTCCATTTCTTCAACCGTATACAATCACGTCTCTCCTTTTTGGGGAAAATAGAGGTCGTCCCCGCGTTTTGCCGCCGGGACGACTCTCTTTGTCCTCCCAACTGCCTGTGAAACCTGGTGGGCAGGGTAGAGCTAATAAGCGCTATAAGCTTCAGCAGCAGCCTTGATCGGGGCGCGGTCAAATTTGTTGATACCCTCGATAAACTGATTGGTGAAGCATTTCTCCGTAGGGATGGGCGCCTTGACAATTCCCATCTTCACGTAGTCCGCCATGACCAGTTCCCAGGAACTCTTGTTGTGCATGCCGATGGTCTTGCCCTCCAGGACGTTTTTACCCCCCAGCATGGGAACCAGTGCGGTTTCCATGATTTTCGTGGCCGCGTCGAGGTTGATCTTGATGGAGGTCCATTCTTTGAGCGTGATGTCCGCAGCCGCTTTCGGGTTGCAGTAAATGTAATAGGAGGCCTTGGCCAGGGCTCTGTAGAAGCGTTCGATCAGGTCCGGATATTCCTTCACGAGGGCGATCTTCGCAATCATGGAGTTGGAGCAGCTTTTGTAGACCGTTTCACCGCTGACAAACGCAATGGGCATACCTTCCGCCTGCCATTGCTGCCACTCTCCGTCCCACGTCCAGCAGGCATCGACGCTGCGTTCGGTGAGCATCTGCACCCGGGCGTCTCCCACCGGTATGACCTCGACGCCTTTGGGATCCACTCCGCCAGCTTCCAGAATGGGAATGATCTGGTTGATGGTTGTCGGGGTCATGGAAGCGATCTTTTTACCCGCCAGGTCGGCTACAGTTTTAATTTCACCATCATTGCGCACGGCAAAGCCAAAAATGTCAATGGGGAAGAGCTGGTAAACGGATAGGACATCCATTCCGCCTTCAATGGCGGCTGCGGTGAGGTGAGGGCCGGGTGTGGAAAATTCGGTTTGTCCGGCGGCAACCATCTTTGTAGCCGATGAGCTGTAGGATTGCTCCATTACGATGTCGATGCCTTCTTCGTCAAAGTAGCCCAGCATTTTGGCCACGATCAGCGGAGACCAGGTCATGCTGGCGACGGCAGCCGTAAAACCTACCCGCACAATTTCGTTTTTGCGAACGGTTTTGCCCGGATCCTGGGACGCAGCAAAAGCTGAAGATGCAGGAACCCACTCGGCGAAGAGGGAAAGTGAAACCATCAGTACCACCAAAATTCCAATCGATCTCTTCATACAACACCCTCCTTTTGATTTATGTCCTGTTTGACAACCACCCACACGGCAGTTTGGAGTCTATAGCGGATTGCGTAATCTGTACTAAAAAAGACGCTTAACACTGGTAAGTGACGCACAAAAATTTATACAAAAAAGAGCCAACGGCTCTAATATTTCCAATAAATAACAAAATGTTCGATCACAGCGATGAGGCAGTAAAACAAAACCGCCACCAGAATCATCACATACACATTTGCAAAAGCGATGTCCATCATTATGAATTCCGTATTATAGGAAATCTGAGGTCCGACTCCGGTGTTACCGCTGATCAGCTCCGCGCCGATGGCGGAAGTGGTGGCGAAGATGGTGCCTAGACGCATGCCGGTAAAAACATTGGGCAGCGCGGAAGGAATCAGCACTCGAAAAAAAGTCTGGAGTTTGCTTGCGTGAAGCGACTTCATCAGCTCGTACCGTTCCAGGGAGACATTGCGTATGCCCGTCATGGTGCTCATCATATTGATAGGAAACGCGGACAGGGCAACCGCGAGGAGTTTTACCTGGATGCCGAAGCCCATCCAGAGCATCAAAAGAGGTACCATAATCATTTGAGGCGTGACGATCAGAAAGACCACGTAAGGACTGATGGCTTTGTCAAGAAAACGATTGCTGGTAAAAACAAGAGCCAGCAGTATCCCCACAAACACACCGATCAGATAGCCGAACACGATTTCCTGGAGGGTGATCTGCAGGTTCGACCAAATTGCGGGAAAATGCCTCAGCAGCGCCAAAAATGTGGCTGAAGGCGGTGCAACAAGCCATGCGGGAACTTTAAATACCCTGATGGCCCACTCCATTCCGCCGAACAGGAGAAAAAACAGCAGAAACGGCGAACAGTTGATGAGGAAATCTTTCACTCGATCGGTTTTGCACACAGTAACAACCACCCTTTTACGCAACAATACTTTTACACAATCTGTGAAAGCTCAATTTCTCCGATCAGCGCTGTAATTTTTTTTTCATATTCTATAAACTTTGGTTCCACGATGACTTCCAGGGACCGCGGATAAGGAATATCAATGAGAATTTCCGCGATGACTCTGCCAGGCTGTGTCGCCATGACATAAACCTTCGATGACATAAGCACGGCTTCGCGTACATTGTGGGTAATGAACACAATGGTCTGTCCAAGTTCCTTCCAAAGGGCGAGGGTTTCAAGGTCAAGCTGCTCACGCAGCATGTCGTCAAGAGCGCCAAAAGGTTCGTCCATCAGAAGAATTTCAGGCTGAAACACCATTCCCCGCAACACACCCACGCGCTGGGTCATGCCTCCGGACAACGACGAAGGATAAGAGTTTGCACAAGCGGTCAACAAGCCTTTTTCCAGCAATCGGTCCACGTATTCATCCCATTTGGGGCCTTTCAAGCGTAAAATGGTGAGAGGAAAGGCGATATTTTGCCGCACGGTCAGCCAAGGCAAAAGGTTGGGCCGCTGAAATATGAATCCCATCTTGCGGATCACCTCCGCCGGAACTTTTTCGCCGTAAGAATATCCGTCTACCACAATTTCCCCCGAAGTGGGCTTTATAATGTCGTTTATGATGCGTATGATAGTAGATTTGCCGCAGCCGCTTGGCCCGACAATCGAGACGATTTCTTTTTCCGGTATGGATAAATTGATGTCGTGAAGCGCGTGTATAGTCTGCCGCTTACTGCGGAACTCTTTCTCCACATGCCTGAGGACAATTTTCTCAGTGCCCAAAACTTTCACCTCCTATCTTTCCCAGGTGACGATAAGCTTTTGCAATATCTCGACAATCATAAACATGAGCCGTCCGGTCAGTCCCACTGTGAAAATGCATCCGAAAGCGATAGCTGTTTTGAGCATACTGCTGAAATACTGTACCGAAAAGCCCATGCCGATTTTACCGGCGATGAACTCGATGCCGATGGCGTTAAGAATGGAAAAAGTACAGCCCAGCCTCAGCCCCTGGAACACTTCAGGAAGAGCATTGGGGAAAATTACCTTCAAAAAGGTTTGAAGTCGGGTCGCTCCGTACCCGGCAGCGAGGTCAAGTTTGGATTGGCTGATATTGCGGAAGCCCGACAGAGTGTTTAACGCGATAATGGCCGTCACCTGCACAAAGGACAGGATAGCGCGGTATTTTACATCATAACCGGCCCACACCATAAAAATGGGAACAACCACCATCATGGGCAAAGTGACCAGCAAAACAATATAAGGAACCAGAGCCTTTATCAGAAACCGAGACTGAGACATCACCGAGGCGAGAATGATGCCCGCAGGCACGCCGCTCAGATATCCGACACTCATCGTGCGCACGGTAACAAGCCAGCCTGGCAGTATATCCGACGAAAAGTACCGTGTTGTTTCTCGAATGATGTCGGATGGAGGCGGCAAAACCACCTTTGAGACATGAAATGTACGCACAATACATTCCCATCCCACAAGCAGAAAAACCAGAGTGAGCAGAGGAGGATACAGGTTTTCGACATATCGGCGGAGCTTTGTCTTTTTATCCTCAGTCATTACAGGGCGCCTCGCTTACGGAGAAATGAGCGGCCCGCGCGTCCAGTGCATATTGCCGCTTGACGATTTCGATCATTTGTCTGCGCAGACCGATAAAGGTTTCGTTGTCCTCGATGCCTTCTTTACGTTCTTCAAAAGGGATGCCGACCTCTACCACTTCCTCGACGGTCCCAGGAGCCATACGTATCACGTATATACGGGTGGCGAACAGCAACGCCTCGTCCACGCTGTTGGTGGCGATTACAATAGTTTTACGGGCATGTTGGAAAATTTTCAGAAAATCAAACCGAAGCTTTTTGCGTGTGATAGCGTCCAGGGCTCCGAAAGGCTGATCCATCAGGAGCAGGTCGGGATTGTAAACCAGCGACCGGGCAATGCCCACACGCTGCATCATTCCGCCTGAAAGCTCCTGAGGCAAGGCGTCACGGTACTTTGTCAAGCCTACAATCTCCAGAGCTTCATGGATTCGGTCCTCATACTCCTTTTCTTTTTGTATGCCGAAAATTTCCAAAGGGAAACGCAGGTTTCGCTCTACCGAGCGCCAGGGCAGCAGATTGCTGTCCTGGTAGATAAAACCTATACGGCGCTTCAATTTTTGGGGGACAGAAGCCGTGCAGTTTTGTCCAAACAACAAAAGCTGCCCTTCCGTTGCAGTTTCAATTCCGGCAATGATCTTCAAGAGCGTGGATTTCCCACATCCACTGGGCCCCATGAGGCAGGCAATTTCGTTGGTGTTCACCGTGATGGAAATATCCCGCAGGGCCTGAACAGGCGTTTTTTTCGAATGAAAGGTTTTGCTGAGCTTTGCAGTGACTATCAGGGCGCTACTCAAACAATCACCTCCCCTCACATTAGAGCCGCTGGCTCTTTTCTGTATAAATT
>JAISUO010000119.1 GCA_031272035.1 Synergistaceae bacterium | reverse complement strand
GTAACGGGAAGCGGAACCGACTGGACGGTGACGGCGACGATAACCGGACCGGGCGGGACGGTGGTGGGCACTTACACGGGCTCTCCCATTGACAACAATGGAAGCGGTGAGCTCGTTCTGAGCGAGCTGGCCGACGAAATGAGAAACGCCTTCGCGTCTGTTTCTCCTGTTATGGATGACGTCTCCGTTTCGGTGAACGGCAACACCCTTTCCGTGACGTCGGACGTCAACACCGTCCTGTATTCCGTGCCTTCCGGCGGCACCGATCTTCTGGGCATGATATCGGACTACGTTTACATGAGGACGAGGCCGGCCAGCACCACGGACGCCCTCGGCATCCTGGGGTCCTTCCGCATTCAGGTGGGGAGCCAGGGGACGCAGGTCATGTCGAAATACGTGGGGGCCAACGTGAACGGCGCCGGCTTCACGGAGGGAGACATTCTGGGGCCCGGGACGGCGGGAGAGACCTACACCTTCCGGATTGGCGTGGACGACTACGAGGCCAATATCACGGTGGCGTGGAACGATACGACCCAACTGTGGGAGATGTCCTGCGACGCGGTGGTGACGCCGGCCACCCCCGTCACTTCCGCGACCAATTTCTTCACGGTGAGCGACATTGCGAATTACCTGGGCACGGTGCTCCCCACCACGGGGACCAGCGCCCTGGAGGTGGGACGGGGAAGCAGCCCCAACGGGCAGTTCTACCTGAAATCCACCGACAACCACCTGATCTCCATTGCGGACGTGAAGGGGGATCTGGCGGCGAAAATGGGGATGGTCAACCCCAACCCCGTTATCACCATCGACATAGAAGAAACGGACTCTCTGGAGACCATCCGGAACAAGATCAACGAAAAATATCAGGAGGAATACGGACTGACGGCGCCGGAGCAGTGGGTTCACGCCTCGCTGGCTCAGGCCTCGGATCAGTCCTGGTACCTGACCATTGCCTCCGACGTGCCGGGGGAGGCCCAGCGGATCACCCTGATGGGGGACGAGTCGGGGAACATTCAGCCCCTGCTCCGTCTCGGTCTGCTGAACACGGTGGAGGTGGGCAGCGGCCAGTATCGCTACGTGACGGCCATCTCTCAGAAGGCGGAGGACGCTTCCTTTACCTTCAACGGCGTGCGCTACCTGTCCTCCGACAACACCTTCAGCCAGGCGCGGCGCATTCCCTCCAGCACCAGCCGTTACGACTACTCCGCCAGCACGCTGGAGACCGTCAGCGAAGGTCTGTGGCTGGAGCTGAAGTCCGTGGGGCAGACGGCGATCACCGTCCGTCACCACGTTCAGGACGGAACCATCAAGGGCATGGAGGACATTCGCGACGGATTGATTCAAGACCTGAAGGGCGGACTGGACGAGTTGGCCTGGGAACTGGTCAACAACTTCAACGCCTATCAGTACGCGGGATATGGCATCGGCGACGCCCTCAACACGACCGGAACGGCGTTTTTCGAACCGCTGACAACCAAAGCGGGCGCGGCCAGTCGGTTGGGCGTCAGCAGCGCCATATCCGGCAACGTGAACCTCATCGGGGCGGCCATGGGACAGCTGGACGCGAGCGGCAGGGCCATTTACGGAACGTCTGCCGGAAGCGGAAGCGGCTCCAACGCCGCCCGTATGACGGCGATGCAGTACGGACAGCTCCTTGCCGGCGGCACGGCGAGTTTTGGAGAATACTACAACGGGTATCTTTCGAAGATCGGCAGCGAGGCCGGACGGGCTGCCCTGATGTCCAGAACCCAGTCCAACCTGGTGGCGAACATCGACGAGCAGCGTCAGGCCGTCATGGGCGTCAACATCGACGAGGAAATGCTGGACCTTCTGAAGTGGAATACGGCTTACAACGCCATGGCGCGTTACGTCACCACCATCGACGAGATGCTGGACCGGATCATCAACGGATTCGGCCTGGTGGGCAGATAGAGAGGGAGGCCGTTATGATCAGCCGCGTGAGCACACCGATGATATACCGCTCCTTCACCGGGGCGTTGCAGAGTAATCTGCAGGCTCTTCTGGATTTGCAGCGGCAGCTTGCCACGGGGAATGTATATTCGAAACTTTCGGACAACCCCGCCGCCATTTCGAAAATGCTGGACCTGCAGTCCACCATCACCTCCACTGAGACCTATGTCGCCACGCAGAACACCGCCATTTCGATGCTGAAACTGTCGGAGACGGCCATCGACAGCGCGATCAATACGGTACAGGAGATCCGGACTCTGGTCATCCAGGCCGGAGACGGCGGTCTGGATGCCACCGCGCTGGAGGCCATCGCGGTGCAGATTGAGGCGCTGGAGGATGAGCTGCTGAATACGCTGAACACGCAGGTGGCGGGAAAATACCTTTTCGGCGGCACGGACACCACGACCCCGCCCTTTGTAAGGGACGCCAACGGCAACGTCCGCTATACGGGCTCGGACGAGAGAATGCGCTATATGATTGAACAGGGCGTTCTCGGGGACGTCTCCTTCACCGGCGCGGAAATTCTGCCCAGCGACTCCAATTCTTATTTTATCTGCAGCGAGTACGTGCCTCTGGACTGGTCCTGGACGGGCCGGGAGGAAAAAGTGCAGATCACGGTGGGAGACAGGACGCTGTCCGTGTTTATCCCCGAGGAATGGATTGACGAGGTGACCACGGGCACTACGAAGCCGACGGATTACAACCAGTTCCGGGACCCGGACGAGGTGAGCGGCCTTTCTCTGGACGACCTGGCGACCCTCGTCAATCGCGCTCTGACGGAGCAGGGCGCCGATATGCTGGTGAAGGCCAAAGTCGAAAAAAATTACGATTCCGGTCAGCAGCGCCTCCTGTTCGAGAGCGTGACGGGAGAGCCGATCTACGTGACGGGCTGGCCCACCACGGATTACATCGCCATGCCTCAGACCGTGACCGGAGAGACGATTTTGGGGATTCCGAACTGGAACAGCACGACCAACCCCTCCTCCGGAAACGGCCTCATGGGGTCGGTCAGCACGCTGGGTTGGAAGGGCACGGCGGCCGGCGGGACGATCTCCATCAGCCTGAGCGGCGGCGCGCCGCAAAACTTCACCCTCAGCAATTACAACTCCATCACCGATCTGGTGAGCGACATCAATTCAAAAATCGCGACGTCCAACGGAGAGCCCTTCGCCGCGGTGGAGTCGGGGCGTCTGGTGCTGCATTCCGACATGGACACGATTGCCGTAACGGGCACGGCCCAGGGTATGACGGAGCTTTTTGGGCCGGCTTACGCAGGAGGAATCAACAGCTCCACCAGCTCTCTTTCGATTCAGATTGGGGACAACCACCCCATAAAGGTTTACATCAACGCCGGCGACAATCTGACGACGATTGCCGACCGCATCAACGCCATTGAGGGCGTTTACGCCCGCACCTCGGCGGACGGGGATCAGCTCGTGGTCGTGGCGCAGAGGATCGGGAACCTGCCCGAGGACCCGCTGGACGTGGACGCCGCCACGGAGAACGTCCACTATCCCTCTCTGATCATTCGGGGCGAGGGAGAGGCTCTCGTGCTGTTCGACTTCACCACCTCCACGGACCCCAATACGGGCGTGGTGACGGGGGAAATCGCGTCGGAAGCGGAAACCCGCCAGGTGGATCACAGCCATATGGACGTGTTCGATTACCTGGGCATGGAGACCGCCCTGAAAAGCGTGCAGTTCAAGCAGGGGCAGACGCTCAACGTCACCAGCGAGCTGCACTGGCGCGTCATGAGCGGCTCCAGAGTCTTCGACATCAAGCTGCCTCCCGGACAGTACACCATGGAGCAGCTGGCCGACCGGCTGAAAAACGCCGGCGCGGGGTGGCTGGAGGTCACGGTGGACGTTTCCCGGACCAGTCAGCTGAACATGGACGACACGGAGGACGGTCTGGGGACGAGTTACAACTTTGAGGAGGCCACCAGCCGTCTGGTGATTCGCAGCACGGAGGGTCAGCCCGTCGTCTTCATGGATATGAACGCAAGCCGCTACGCCGAGGAAATGGGCCTTTCTCTGGCCCTTCGCACGGATCCTGACATGGGCGTGGACAACATTGTCCTGCCGGGGGCCCCCTGCGTGGACGACAACCTGCCGGCGATGGTTCGGGTGCAGAAAACCTGCGGAATGGCCTTCGACATCCGGCTGGTTCCCAGTGAGATAAAGAACGCCGACGGCACCATCAGCCGCGTCAAGGTCATGCAGCAGATAGCGGACCAGACCAACGCCCAGGCGGGATACGAGATGCTGAAGGTCGTCATTCCCGTGGACGCCAATGGAAAGGCCCTGCCGGACTCCGCCTCTCTGGTTTCCGTTACGGGAGAGCCCTTCGAGGTGGTGGATCTGCCGATCTCCGACCCCAACTGGAACACCTACACGGCGGGTATCGCCGCGCAGATGGGCATTCATGGGGGCATCACCAGTCTGCTTCCGGTGACGGACGACGAGCCCATGGGGGTGACCGGGGCCATTCGCTTCGAAACGACGGGAGGGCGAAGCGTGGTGATCGACGTCGTGGCCACCGACACGGCCAAGGACATTATGGACCGCCTGCGCAACCAGGCGGGGGACTGGCTCTACGTCAACTACTTCGACCCGAGAATGGGCTCGATCAACGGACAGCAGGGGGACAACCCCATCGTCGCCATCGCGGCCAAAGACGGCTCGGCGGTGAACGTCATCGACGTCACGGGCACGGTGGCTCAGGACAAGCTCATGATGGAGACGGGCATCCAGGGCGATAAAACCTTTTTCGACGTCAACGGGGATCTGGATCTGACGGTATGGAACATCCCCGTGGGAACTCCATCGACGGGGCTGACCTTCAGCATCACCGTGGACGGGTACACCCACACCATCGACCTGACCTCCATGCGGGACATCAACAACAACGGCGTGATGGACGCGGAGGACCTGGTGGCCACCATCAACTCCCGGATGCAGGACTACGACGTGAAGGCGGAGCTCAACGAGGACGGAATGTTCGTTCTCTGGTCTCCAAGGGGCTACAGAATCGAGATTGGAGGCCCCAACGCTCCCGCCGCCACGGACGTTTCAAACTTCTTTACGGGCACAGCGGCGACGACCAACCAGTATCGGGGCGGCTACGATCTCGACAATCCCCTCAACAACAACGCCAGCATCCCGGACCGCGTTTCACCGACCAACAGCAACTACATGCAGAACGTCACCACCCGGTCGGGGTCCAACGTGACGAAGCAGAACTTTTTTGGCGTTCTCGACAACATCGCGGCGGCCATCCGGTCGGAGAACCGAGACGGACTTCTGGACAAACTGCTGCCCCAGATCGACAGTTTTCTCGACAGCCTGCTGAGGATACAGTCCACCAACGGCGCTCTGCAGGTAAGGTATGAGAGCAATATAGAACGCATGGAGCTGGATGAGATCACCCTGAGTGAAACCTACCAGAACCTGGCGAAGGTGGACATTACGCAGATAACGACGGAATTGATGCTGGCTCAGACCCTTTATCAGGCAACCCTTGGGGTCATCGCCCAGATTGTGCAGCCGACGCTGCTGGACTTTTTACGCTGATATTAAGAAAGGCGAAGTTGAATATGTCGCAAACGGTCACGACAGTAAGTACCTCGCGTTTTGGGGAGATTTCATATTCGGAGGAGGACGTTCTTTTCTTTCCCCGGGGGATTCCCGCGTTTGAGAAGAATCTCAGCTGGATTCTGGCGGGAGAAGAGGACAATGCCATCAAGTGGCTGCAAAGCGTTGACGACGGAGATCTGGCTCTTCCCGTGACGACTCCGGACGCGGTCATGGCCGACTACAACGCCAAAATTCCGGAGGACGACCTGGACCTTGTGGGGTCCCGAAACGTGGGAGATCTGGTGCTCCTGATCGTCGTTTCGATTCCGGAGTCGGCGCCCTGGGACACCACGGCCAACCTGAGAGCCCCCATTCTTGTGAACCTGAAGAGCCGGAGGGCCGTTCAGGTGATTGCGCTGAACGAGGAATATCCCATTCGCTGCCCTGTTTTTCCGGAGGATGTGCGAGAGAACATGAAACTTTCAGCCACCATGAAAGAGGGCGTGTGAAATGTTGGTGCTCAGTCGTCGCCTGAACGAGTCGATTCAAATCGGGGAGGACATCCAGGTCACCGTTGTCGACGTGAGAGGCGACGTTGTGCGTCTCGGCATCAGCGCCCCCCAAAAGACACAGATATGGCGCAAGGAGCTATGGGACGCCATCGTGGAGGAAAACAGAAAAGCGGCCCTGGCCGCCGCCGAGTCCTCGAAAAGAACGGTCACCGCGCCGCAGCTGCCTGTGTCCACTTTCTCGAAACTCTCGAAGCTGAAGACGGTGCGCCCCAAAAAAACGACGAAAGTGGATAAAGAAAAAACAGAAAAAGCCGATAAAACTGATAAGACGGATGACGAAGAGTGAAGATTCTCTCTTCTTCTGAAAAAACGCGAAGACAGCGTTACGAAGCGGATTTTGCAGATTTTCCTCCGATGGAGCGGAGGCTTGAAAATTTTTACGTGAGCGTGCGGTTTGAAAGGATGCAAATCGTAAATTTTTGGTTGAAGGATGTGGTGCAGGCAAAGATTTAGAAAATCCCGTTTTCAATGCCGGCGGACAGCGTGCGGCATATTCACTGGCAACAAACGCGCGTGGGGACCAGGATGGTCGAAGGAGAGATTTTTTTGATCGCGAGGTAGGATGCCTCGTATACAGGAGGTTACTATACTATGAGAATTTATCACAATATTCCGGCTCTTTATGCGTATAATGCGCTCAGTCAGACGAACAACGCGTTGCAGAAGTCCATTCAGTCGCTGTCCACGGGGTTGAGAATCAATTCCGCGGCGGACGACGCGGCGGGCCTTGCCATTTCCGAAAAGATGCGCGCCCAGATCAGCGGCCTGAACATGGCGGTTCGCAACGCGCAGGACGGCGTTTCCATGCTTCAGACGGCGGAGGGAGCTCTGTCGGAGACCCACAGCATCCTCCAGCGTATGAGAGAACTGGCGGTTCAGGCGGCCAACGACACTTTGACCACGCAGGACCGGCAGTACATTCAGCTTGAAATCGACCAGTTGAAGGACGAGATCAGCCGTATCGCCACGGCCACGCAGTTCAACAAGAAGCGCCTGCTGGACGGAAGCTCCGCGGCTCTGTGGTCTTCCAGCGACCTTTCGACGAAGGCCTACGTCAACGGCTCTCTGCGTGAGGTGGACCAGTTCGGGCAGAAGGCGGCCTTTGAGGGCAACTTCAAAATCTCCGTCTCGGCCAACGCCACCCAGCTGGGGCAGGCCCAGGTTCAGAAGAGCGACATCTTCACCATCAAGCACCAAAACGTCATCATGGACGTCAGCGTCAACAACCAGGCCGGCGTTCAGGCCGTGCGAGTGGACAACGTCCCGGCGGGCACCTACAAGGTCACGGGCAACACCAACAGCTACTCGGACAGCACTGCTGCCGACCTGTGGACAAACGCGTACAATCCGTCACTCAGCAACACGCACCTTGTTGGGTACTACAGCACCCAGGGAATCCAGCCTGCAGACATACCGGGATTAGCATATAACGCTTTCGCGGCAATCTCGTCGGACGTCAACGCCAGCATTCTGGTGGAGGTCACCAACGTGGACGCCACGGCCAAGAGCGTCACCTTCAAGGCCACGGCCTCCGTGCTCAATGCGGATGGAACGGTCGAAACCCACGTCCAGGACAACATCATCATCACGGCGGGGACTCTCGGGGTGGCCTCCACTTCTTTGTCTGACCCCGGCGTCACGTCGTTCCTGACCAACAATGGAACCAGCAAGCTGGGCTTCGACTTTGCGGTTTACATTGACGAGGACAGCTTTGACACCTCGATAGGCACGGGGACTGCCGCGGGCAAGATGGCCTACGCCGTGGGGGACAAGGCGGTTTACAACGTCGTAGCCTCCACCACGGGAACTTCAGGCGGCACCACCGACACCGTGTTCAAGATCACCGGTGTGCAGAACGAGGACTGGCCCGACAAGTGGGCGGACATGAACCTGACCGGCGCCGCCGGGGGATCCCCCGGTGTTCAGAACTCCTCGAACCTGACCTACGGGGTTACGGAGTTTCCTTTGCATTTCGCCGTCGACTCGACGTCCGTGGCGGGCAAGGAGATCCATTTCCGCAACTTCTACCTCAACACGGAAAACGGGACGGTCTACGAGGGCAACATCGTCATGACGCTGGACAGCAATTTCACAGCGCCCACGACCAACACGACCATGGCCACCTTCGAGGCGGCGTACCTGGGTCAGACGGCCAAGAGCGACGTGGCCCTGCGGGACATCAACAAGTTCTGGGACTCCCAGGGTGTCTTCATGCTGAACGATCCCCAGACCATCACCATCACCCAGGGCGACGGCACCAGCACCAGCGTGACCCTCTACTCCACCGACACGCTGGAGGGGCTGCGCCAGAAGCTGAACGACGCCATCGCCACCGGCCTGGGGCAGAGCAAGTACGCCTCCTCCGGAGCCACCCACTTCGTGAGCTTCGTGGAGGACCCCACCGCCAACACCGCCGAGTCCGTGGCGGGCACCTTCGTCATCCGCTCTCTGGTGGCCGGCGAGGCGGGCAAGCTGAACTTCTCCGGGGATGAGGACCTCATCAACGCCCTGTCCCTGAACGTCATCAGCGAAGCCAAGGAAAGCTCCTACACCGTTTCCGTCTACGACGCCCACACGGGGTCCATCATCGCCAGCGACGTGAAGCTGTCGGGCAACCTGATGGTTGGGGTCATCCATCCCAACGTGGACGTGGAGTTCGACTCCCTGGCGGGCATCAAGGCCGTGTGGAACGACGCCACGAAGTCCTTTACCTTCACGGCAAGCTCCGAGCCCTACGAGACGATCCTGCACCTTGTGGACAACAGCACCGTTTACCAGGTGGGAGCCAACGCCGGCGAGGATCTGGCCATCGACATCGGCAACATGTCGGCGGACGCGTTGGGCGTAACGGGCATCATCGTCACGGACCGCGAGTCCGCGAGCCGCGCCATCACCAAACTGGACAGCGCCATCAACAAGGTCTCCCTGCAGCGTGCGAAGATCGGCGCGTACCAGAACGCCCTTGAGCACACCGTGTCGAACCTTACGACCACGGCCACGAACCTGACCGACGCCGAGAGCCGCATCCGCGACGTGGATATGTCGGAGGAGATGATGAACTTCACCCGCCTGCAGATCCTGATGCAGTCCGGCACGGCAATGCTGGCCCAGGCGAACCAGCTTCCTCAGTCCGTCCTCAGCCTGCTCCAGTAGTCTTTTTTTCAAATCGAGCAATAACGAAAAAGGCCGCCCCCCAAACGGAAGCGGCCTTTTTTGATGTCCTGAAAATATTATGGAAAAAAATTACTTCTTTTTGGGAGCCGCCTTCTTTGCGGGAGCCTTGGGGGCGGGCTGGGTTTTGCCGACCGCCAGAGGATAGGCCTTACCCGCCGCGGACTTGGGATCGACGGCCACAAAGGTCCGCTGAACGGCATCGGAGGACCCGTCGAACACGGTTCCGTAAATCTCGTTGCCCAGCATGTCGTAGTGCCGCAGGTAGGTCACGGCGAACAGCTTGCCGTCTTTCGTGTATTCGTAGCCGTACTCGGTGAAGTAAAGGCTGCCGGCCAGTTCCGGGGAAAGGGAGTACTTGGACATCAGTAAATCGATGGTTTCTTTCTTGATGGCCTCATTTGTATAATATTTGCGCGTTACGGCATAGGGGAGGGCGTCCTGAATGCCATAGTCCAATATGTACCACTGCATCTTCACGTGATCCTGCCCAAGATTCTTCTGCTTCGCCGGATCCCAGGCGCTCGCGGGAACCGCGACGCAGATCACTGCAACAAGCACCAACAACAACACTGTCTTCTTCACTAAAATACAACCCCTTCCTGAAAATGAACCTTGAATTCGTTTAGGTTTGATTAAAAACGGAATTATTCTACCATAATTCTCATAACTCAGGCTCAAAGAAACGACCTTTTTGCGTCGTCGCTTATGCTTTCATCAGGCTGTCCCAATAAGCGATGTTGTCCTTCAGAAGTTTTGGAATTTCGAGGTGGTAGGGACAGCGAGTCATGCAGACGCCGCATTCGACGCAGTTTCGGGCCTTCTCCACAGCCGTTCCCACCATCGATTGGGCACGCTCCGGGGTGAATCGCTTCAGGCCGCTTTTCGCGCTCAAAACCCCGCTGATGGGAATCCCCTGAGGACAGGGCTGGCAGTAGTCGCAGCGGTGACACCAGGAGGGCCCGAACTCGGCCCGGAGTTTTTCGATTTTTTCCCTGTCCTGAGAGGTCAGGCCCTGCTTTTTTTCCACAATGGATATAATTTCACGAATTTCCTCGATTTTTTCGATGCCTGGGTCGGGGACGATATTGTCGAACTGCATGAGATAGCGGAAGGAAAGCCCCGCGTCATCCAGAAGCCCGCCCCCCATGGGTTTCATGGCGATAAATCCCATATCCAGCTCCTTCGCCAGAGGGATGGCCTCTTTTTCCGCGTTATTGTCGATGTAGTTGAAGGGAATCTGCACCACGTCGAATTTTCCCCCTCGCATGATCTCCATGGCAAGGGGAATGTTGTGGCTGGAGAAGGCCGGAAACCGCACTTTTCCGGCTTTGATGGCGGCCTGCAGGCCCTCAAAAGCGCCTCCCGGAGCGAATACCGCGTCGCGTCGGGCCTCCGAACCGATGTTATGGAGCTGATAAATGTCGATGTAATCCACGCCCAGCCGTTTCAGGCTCAAATCCAGATCCTCGTCGAATTTTTTTCTGTCGTCGCCGGGGGATTTGGAGGCGATGACGAGGTCTTCACGCCGGACGCCCTTTATCCCCTCTCCGATTTTTTCCTCGCTGTCGTGATAAACGTGGGCCGTATCGATGAAGTTTATTCCAAGGTCCAGCGTTTTGCGAACCAGCGCCACCGCCTCTTCTTTGGGCACGCGCATGATGGGTATGCCGCCGAGGGCGACTCTGCTGACCTGAAGCTCCGTTTTTCCCAGTCTGATTTTTTCCATGATTATTTCTCCCCCCCTGTAATCTGTGTAAATTTCATGACGTACCAATTATACAGCGGAGTCCCCTGCATATTGACAGGACGGGAACGATGCGGTATTATCCCTAAAACATATAAAAATAATATGTGTTTAACAAAAATTATCATTACGCAGGGAAGTCACTCTGAATGATCGTCCTGGAAAATGTCGCCAAGGCCTTTGAAAACGGGGGAAACGCCATCGAGGCCGTCAAAGAAGTCAGTTTGAAGGTAGAGCGGGGAGAGGTGTTTGGCATTATAGGTTTCTCCGGAGCGGGGAAATCGACGCTGGTGCGCTGCATCAACCTGCTGGAGCGTCCCGACGGCGGAAAAGTTTTTGTGGATGGACGGGAGCTCACGGCCCTCCCTGAAAAGGAGCTGCGAAAGGCCCGCAAAAAGATCGGCATGATTTTTCAGCAGTTCAACCTCTTCGCCTCGCGGACGGTGGCGCAAAACGTCGCTTATCCCCTGAAATACAGCGGCCTCAGCCGGAGAGAAACGGAGGAGAAGGTGAAGGCTCTGCTGAACCTCGTGGGGCTGGAGGACAAGGAGCGGGCCTATCCCTCCCAGCTCAGCGGAGGGCAGAAACAGCGCGTCGCCATCGCCAGGGCGCTGGCCAACGACCCGGGGATTCTGCTCTGCGACGAGGCGACCAGTTCTCTGGATCCTCAGACGACTCTTTCCATATTGAAACTTTTGAAGGATTTGAACGTGAAACTGGGGCTCACCCTTGTGGTCATCACCCATGAGATGCAGGTGGTCCGGGAAATATGCGGTCGGGTGGCGATTATGGAGAACGGGCGCATCGTGGAAGAGGGCGATGTGTTTTCGGTGTTCGCGGCTCCCAAACAGCAGATCACCCGCGACTTTATCGACACGACTTCAAACCTTTCTAAAATTCATGCTCTTATTGCCGAGGACTCGCCTCTGGTCCGGCTGAAGCCGGGCGAGTGCATCGTCCGGCTGAAATATCTGGAAAAAAACGTCTCCGAGGCCCTGGTGTCCACGGTGTCGAGGCGATTTGAAATTGACGCCAACATCATTTTTGGAGACATCGAATTTTTGGGAGACGCCCCCGTGGGCGGGCTGATTCTTATCGTAAGCGGCGAGCCGGAGAACATCCGGGAGGCCCTTGCGTTTCTGCGGGGAAAAAACGTGGGAGTGGAGGTGCTGAAAGAATGTGGGAAGAGCGCCTGATTTTTTTGAACGCTGTGATGCCCAATATGATGACGAAGTGGCCCGTGTTTTTCCGGTCCATTCTGGAAACGCTGACGATGGTGAGCTGTTCGGGGATTTTAGCCTTCGTGCTGGGGCTTTTTCTCGGCATTGTGGTGACGGTGACCAAAAAAGGGGGCATTCTGGAGCACAAAACGCTTTATCAGGCCCTTGATAAAATTGTGAACTTTTTCCGTTCGGTACCCTTTATTATCCTGCTTGCGGGGCTGATTCCCCTGACGCGTCTGATCATGGGGACGGCCATCGGTGTCAGGGGCGCGATCGTGCCTCTGGTGTTCGGGACGACGCCCTTTTTTACCCGTCAGATCGAGGCCGCTCTGGCGGAGGTGGACCGCGGGGTCGTGGAGGCGGCTCAGTCCATGGGGTCCGGCCCTCTGGAAATAATTTTCCGCGTTTATCTGAAGGAGAGTCTTGCGGGAATCGCCCGGGGAACCACCATCACGGCCATCAACCTGATCGGCCTCAGCGCCATGGCGGGCGCCGTGGGGGCGGGCGGGATGGGAGATTTCGCGATACGCTACGGACATCAGAGAAATCAGCTGGACGTGACGTATGTAACGGTTCTGACCCTGGTTCTCCTGGTGAACGTCATTCAGCTTTTCGGCAACTGGGTCGTCAGAAAAAACGCTCACTGACATTCTGATTATAAAGAGGGCCGGCTTATAAAGATGGCCGGCGCTGCCTCGCAAACCCTCGGTTCGGCGTCGCTTCCCGCAATTTGTGTTAATATGAGATTTCAAGTTTATTTTCATAAAAAGAGGGGTACAGGATCGTGGCCGATGTACATTCGTTAAGTTGCGCAAACTGCACTGTTGGAAATTGCGCGAATTTGAAGGCGTCCTTTCCCGACTTCTGCCTGACGACGCACACTTCTCCGGAAACGGTGGAAAAGGTGACCAAACGTTATCTCAGAAATCCCGAGGAGAAAAAAATGTCGGCGACCTCGGCGGACATCGAGTGCCGATACTACGGCAAGGCCACCCGGGTCGAGGAAACGCTGCTCTTCATCAGAAATATGGGGTACAAAAAAGTGGGCGTTGCGACCTGCGCGGGGCTTTTGAAGGAGTGCAACCAGTTTGCCAGGGCGGCGAAGGCGAAGGGCATCGATATTATGGGCGTGGCCTGCAAGGTGGGAGCGGTGGATAAGACGGTGATCGGCCTGAAGGAAGAGCAGAAACTGGTTCCGGGAGGGCATGAATCCATGTGCAATCCCATTTTGCAGGCGGAGCTGCTGAACGAGGCGCAAACG
Organism: Synergistaceae bacterium; assembly: GCA_031272035.1. NCBI lineage: Bacteria > Thermotogati > Synergistota > Synergistia > Synergistales > Synergistaceae > Synergistaceae bacterium. The sequence goes on along the minus strand of JAISUO010000119.1, from coordinate 4,547 downwards.
GAGCTCAACATCATTATGGGGCTGTGCGTGGGGCATGACAGCCTTTTCATCAAACATTCGAAGGCGCCGGTGACGTATCTGATCGTGAAGGACAGGGTGCTGTGTCACAATCCGGCGGCGGCCCTTTACGGAGCGGGAAGTTATTACAGCAGACTCCTGACTCCGGATTTTCCTGAGCCTGTTAAATGAACGGGCGCGGGCGCGCGAATGAAAGAACAGCGAATGAAAGAACAGAAGGAACAGAATAATCAGAATGAATCAGAGTGCGCTCATTTCACGCACTCTGGTTTTTATTTGTCTTTTTCGGAAAATCGATAGAATCGAAAAACGTCGCCAGAATTTCAGAGATCTGGTCGAACTCCACAAGAAAGGCGTCGTGTCCCACGTCGCTGCGGATTTCCCTGTAGGTCGCATGGACGCCCGCGTCCCGGGCCGTTTCCGCCAGTTCCTGAACCTGCCAGGGCGGAAAGAGAATGTCGCTGTTGATCCCCACCGCCAGAAAGGGTTTTTTTCTCATGCTTTCCAGGGCCGCCTCCGCGTCGGAATACCCTCTGCCCACGTCGTGCAGGTCCATCATGCGGGTGAGATAGAGATAACAGTTCGCGTCGAAACGCTTCGTCAGGAGTTCCCCGTGGTGCATCAGATAATTTTCCACGTCGAAGTGCCCACCCCATTCGTCCACGTTTTCCGCCGCTCTCATGTGCCTTTTGATGAAGGATTTTTCGTTGCGATAGGTGATCATCGCCAGCATCCGCGCGTTGAAGAGCCCGTTGTTCGGCCCCCGTTCCGGGTGATAATCCCCCTCCATCCATTCGGGGTCCGAGGTGATGGCGTGGCGCTGAACCCCGTTGAAGGCGATGGCCTGAGGGTAGAGACGCAGAGGCGCCGCGATGACCACGCCGAAGTCCAGGCAGGACGCGAACTGCGTCGTCCATTCAAGCGCGATCATCCCCCCCAGGGAGCCGCCGATGACGCCTCCGATCCGGTGAATGCCCAGCGCGTCCAGCGCCATTTTCTGTGAACAGGCCACGTCCCGGGGGTCCACGAGGGGAAAGCGCATCCCCCAGGGCCGTCGTGTTCCGGGCTCGATGTCGGTGGGCGCGGAGCTTCCGTAGGGACTGCAAAGGTTGTTGCAGCAGATGACGCACAGCTTTTCCGTGTCCAGAATTTTGCCCGGACGCATCAGATCGTCCCACCAGGCTTCCGGAAGGCAGGAAACCTCTTCTCCCGCCACATGATGGCTTCCCGTCAGAGCGTGACAGATCACCACCACGTTGGACCCGTCGGCGCGCGGCGTTCCGTTGATGGAATACGCCACGCGCACGTTCTGCAGCGTTTTTCCCGAATGCAGGGAAAGTTCCGGCAGTGTTACGGAACCGAATCGCTCAGGCATGGCGGCTCAAAATTCCTCTTTTGCCCTGAAAACAGGCTTTTTCGGCATCGGTTTGCGGGGACGGTCCATTTTGCGCAACCCTAGGCCTTTGCCAGGGCCTGCTCAATGTCGGCCAGAATGTCGTCGATGTGCTCGATGCCGATGGAGAGCCGCACCAGTTCGGGAGGCAGACCTCCGGCCCTCTGCTGTTCCTCCGTGAGCTGACTGTGGGAGGTGCTGGCGGGATGAAGGGCCAGAGATTTCGCGTCGCCCACGTTGGCCAGATGGCTGAAGAGCTCCAGCGCCTCGATGAACTTCGCTCCGGCCTCCACGCCGCCTTTGACGCCAAACACGACCATGCCGCCGAAGCCCTTTTTGAGATATTTCGACGCGGTGGGATAGGTGGGGTCGTTTTTCAGGCCGGGGAAGCGGACCCAGGCCACCTTCGAGTGGCCCTCCAGGTACTCCGCCACCTTCGCGGCGTTTTCCACGTGACGGTCCATTCTGAAGGGAAGGGATTCCAGGCCCTGCAGGAACATCCAGGCGTTGTCCGGCGACAGGCAGGCTCCCAGGTTGCGCAGGGGAACGGTGCGCACCCGCAGGGCGAAGGCGGCGGGGGAGAGGGCTTCGGGCAGATCGTGAGCCCAGCGCAGTCCGTGATAGTTGGGGTCGGGCTCGTTGAGAAGCGGGAATTTTTTGTTGCCCTTCCAGGGGAATTTTCCGGAGTCCGTGAGGATGCCTCCAATGGCGGTTCCGTGGCCGCCGATCCATTTCGTCAGGGAGTTGATGACGATGTCCGCTCCGTAATCGATGGAGCGCAGAAGGTAGGGTGTAGTGAAGGTTCCATCGACGATCAGGGGAATTTCCGCCTCGTGAGCGATTTGCGCGACGGCCTCCACATCGGTGACGTCAAGAGCGGGGTTGCCGATTGTCTCGATGTAAACCGCTTTGGTTTTTGCGGTGATGGCTTTTTTGAAGTTTTTCGGGTTGCGCGCGTCCACAAAGTTGACCTTCAGGCCGAACTGAGGAAAGATGGCGTCGAACATGGTATAGGTTCCGCCGTAGAGGTTGGTTCCGGAGACGATTTCATCCCCGGCTTGGGCCAGCGCCACGATGGCGTAGTGGATCGCGCTGGTTCCGGAAGCGGTGGCCACACTGGCGGCTCCTCCCTCCAAAAGGCTTATGCGCTGTTCAAGGACGTCCACCGTGGGGTTTCCCAGCCGGCTGTAGATATTGCCCAACTCCCTCAGCCCGAAAAGGTCGGCTCCGTGCTTCACGCTTTTGAATACGAAGGAGCTCGACCTCACGATCGGCAAACCTCTCGACAGCGTGGTCGGATCGGGAGTCTGTCCTCCGTGAATCGCCAGTGTTTCGAAATGCAGTGGTTTTTTGCTCATTCTCTTTCCTCCTCAACAGGAATCAATAGATTTAAAATTTGCCAATAAAAAAGGGATCCCGTCAGGGACCCCCGTCGCTCGAGCGCACAAACCGACTTAAACGCCGGTCGCTCCAGGAGGGGATCCGTCGTTCATGCGCATCATCATGCTCATAACAAACTGCCTGGCCGTCAACGCATTAAACCCGAACATCAATGAATCCCCTTTCCTCGAAAAATGTATAAACACGAACACAAATCATCACTTCGATAACAAGGAATCTTATCTAAAAAGTAATATTTTGTCAACAAGGCGTTTGCCTTTGTGTTGTTCGTCTGTGATTGGGACATACGGACTGGCGCGGCTTCCTCAAATCCCGATATATTTCTCGGCCAAACCATAGCGTCTCGCCTTGTCCGAGGGATTGACGGCGATAAGAAATCCTTCTTCAACCATCTGTTGACAGAGCAGACGCGCGGAGCGTGGACTGAATCCGAACAATCCTTCCACGTCTCGGGCTGTGACAGTATCGGCGTCGTTGAACAAAACGAGCAATTTCCGCTGTTTGGGCGACAGGGAGCGAAGTGCCGCCGATTTATCCTCTCCCGTTTCTTCCTGAGCGGCTTTCTTTACATGCTCGAAACTGTCCAGCATACCGACGATGAAATACTCCAACCAGGGAGTTATATCCGCTTCGACGCGTCCGAAGTAGCAGTTGTGATGTTCGCCTCTGCTTATGGCTTCATAGTACGCCGGTAAATCGCGGGCATAATATTCTTCAAGAGAATAAACGCCCTTCAAGCCATATCCGCCTTTATGCAGTACGAGTGTCGTGAGCAGACGAGCGGTTCTTCCGTTGCCGTCATAATATGGGTGTATCGTTGCGAACTGATAATGAGCGACGGCGGCGGAAATCGGAACGGGCGCGTTAGAGGTGTTCAACCACTCCACAAGTTCTTTCATAAGCGAAGGGACATCTTTCGCTTCGGGGGGCATGTAAACGATTCCCCCACTCACGCTGTTCCGTATGACGTTTTGGCCTTCTCTGTACGGTGAGGGTTTCACGCGTTTGCGTCCGTCGCCTGAGACAAGCGCGTGAATTGTCTTTATGGCGGTTTCGGTCAAGGGCCGTTGGATATTTTTTTCGCACCATTCCATAGCGGCGTAATAACCTTTTATTTCCACTTCGTCCCGAACACGCCCGGAGACGCTCTCTTTTCCCGAAAGAACCAGCGCCACCTCCTTTTCGGTCAGGCGGTTTCCCTCTATCTGTGTCGAATAATGCGTTGATTTTAGACGCGCCGTATCACGCAGCGTTTTCAGAACGCGGGGAGTAATTGGCAAATTATTGACCGTTTCCTTCAGCGCCTCGATTCTCATCAGAACTGAGGCTATCTTCGATGTAATAGTATAGTTCGGATTAAACGGCATTTTTTCCACCTCAGGCTGTTTCTTTTGCCGCTATTTTGCCACTAAATTGCCGGTAAATCAAATGTCCGTATGGATTGTGCCTTCTGAATAATAATAAAATATTGCAAGAGTGACTTACGATGGTTCCAATGTCTGGCGGATATACAGGAAAAGGAATGCCTTACGTTCAGTTTGCGATGCAGGAAGAGCTTCAGCAGATCTGACGATGACCCATTTTGTCATGATTTCATCTGCTATAATCGCGATGGAGTGGAGGTCGTGTCCGGGTCGTGTCTGAAGACGAAGAACAGGGGAGGAAAGAAACCATGAAAATCGCCGTGCTCGCGGTGGGAAAACCGAAAGACAGGCGAATCGCTTCCCTGATTGAG
>JAISUO010000118.1 GCA_031272035.1 Synergistaceae bacterium | reverse complement strand
TACTCCCGCCGAGCCTCCGGGCTCAGGCTCTCGAAGGAGAGATCCCCGTTGAGTCGTTCCATGTCAGTGCAGGATCCCTTCTCTTTCTTTATGTTTCACTGAAAAGGATAGGCTGTCAGTGAGGAGTCTGTCAAGGCGCGAAAGACTTTACTTTCAACTCCAATACTCCAATACGCCAGGGTCAAAAAGGTATCTAAAAGTTATATAGGTACTTTAAAGTACCTATTGTATTTTTGGGTACCGTTTCTCATAATTTATCGTAGAATTCTTTCCATTGTTTTGCAGTGGCTGAAAGCATCGGAATATTTGTTCCTCGATACCTCAAGAAAGAACGACGATCGGTTTTGATTGTATTCGGATGCCCGTCACTTTTGTTTTGAAATGCGATGTATCGTTCCAAAAATTTTTCAGAAATGAGGGATTGCAGTGAATATCGAGTTTACAGAAGAACAGAAAATGCTTCGCAAAGCGATCAGGGAATTCGTAGAGGCCGAAATAGCGCCTCACGCGGCGGAGTGGGACGAAAAAGACTCCTGCCCTGTGGAACTCTTCAAAAAAATGGGAGAACTCGGCATCAACGGTATTTTCGTTCCGGAACAGTACGGCGGAGCGGGCATGGGGTTCACGGCGCGCACCATTTGCCTCGAAGAAATCTCGCGGTACTCCGGCGGGTTAGGAATCGCCATGATGACCCACCATCTGGGCGTATATCCCATTCTTCAGTTTGGGAACGAAGACCAGAAGAAAAAGTACCTTCCCGACCTCTGCTCCGGCGCCACAATCGGCGGTCTCGCCGTCACCGAGCCGGGCGGCGGGTCTGACTTCATGGGACAGAAAGCTCTGGGCGAGAAGAAAGACGACGGCTGGGTCCTCAATGGCCGCAAGTGTTTCATCACCAACTCCCACATCGCCGACGTCAGCGTCGTCACAGTCAAAACCGGCGAGGATGAAAAGGGCCGTTCCAAACTCAGCGCCTTTATCGTGGAAAAAGGCACGAAAGGCTTCGAGCCGGGACGCAAGGAGCACAAACTCGGACTTCGCGGGTCCGTGACCGGCGACGTCGTCCTGACGGACGTCAAAGTGCCGGAGACCGCCCTTCTGGGCAAGGAAGGCGGCGGCGCGAAGATCGGCATGGAGGGCATCGGAGAGGTTGGACGCGCCGGCATGAGCGCCATTTGCGTGGGGATCCTGAGAGGCTGCGTGGAAGAGGCGGTGAAGTTCGCCAATGAGCGAATCGTCGGCGGAAAACCCATCTCCAAACTTCAGGCCATTCAGTTCGAAGTGGCGAAAATCCGTACGGCCTACGAAGCGGCGCGGCTCCTGACCTACAACGCGGCGGGGCTGAAGGACGCGGGGCAGCCCTGCGGCAACGAGTTCGCCATGGCAAAATATTACGCCACGGAAGCGGCGGCCGAGGCCTCCAAGAGACTGATCGACCTGATGGGCGGATACGGCGTCATCAACGAGTACCCCGCCGGACGCTTCCTGCGGGACGCTCTGGCCTCCATCCCCTCCGGCGGCACGTCCCACATCATGCAGGTCATCGTGGCGGCCAACACCTTCAGCGGCTTCCAGGCGTGAGCGCGTCCAAATCGTTCAGAACGACGTGACGAAACATGCCCTATAACAGCGTTGTTTGCGTCAAGCCCGTGCCCGACCCCAAACACTACGACAGGGTCACGATCGATCCCGTAAAAAAGACCATCACACGGGAGGGGATCCCCACAGTGGTCGGGCCGGCGGACAAATGCGCCATTGAGGCGGCTCTGCAGCTCCGTGAACGTTTTGGGGGAACCGTGGCGGTCCTCTCCATGGCCCCGCTCAACGCGGAGGAAATTCTTCGGGAAGTTCTGGCAATGGGAGCGGACGAGGCCTATCTCCTGAGCGACCGAGCCTTTGGAGGAGCGGACACTCTGGCCACGTCCTACACCCTTTTTCAGGGAATCCGGAAAATCGAGGCCGCCGGAAACTTCCGGTTCGATTTCATTTTCTGCGGCAACGAGAGCGCCGACGGAGCCACCGCGCAGGTTTCCTCCCAGCTGGGAGAATGGCTGGGCTGCCCCCACCTCTGGAACGTCTCCGCGTTTGAAGCGAAGGACGACGAGGGATCGTTTTCCCTTAAAACCAAGCTGGAAAACGGCTTTATGGAGTGGAAGGGACGCCCCCCGCTGGTGCTCGGCATCGCCCGGGACCTGAACAAACCCCGTTTCATCTCCGTGATGGGGATCATGAAGGCAAAGAAAAAGCCCCTGACGATCTGGGGACGCGGGGACCTGAACGAGGCGGAGGACACTTATCTGGGCCTGTCGGGCTCCCCCACCCAGGCGGGGGAGATCTTCACCCCGGACATGAAACGCTCCGGGGAGCTTCTGTCGGGCACGCCGGAAGAAATCGTCGGACGCCTCGTGACGATTCTGCGAGCCAACGGCGTCGTTCTGAAAGCGTAAGGTGGAGCCATGAGTGAAAAAATATGGGTTAATGCCGAGGTTTCCGACGGCAAAATCGCCGAGGTCACCTTCGAGCTTCTTTCAAAGGCCAACGAACTGGCGGAGGCACTGGGTGACGGGACGGAGGTCGAGGTCACTCTGCTGGGGGACGGTCTGGAGAGCGAGGCCGGGCGTCTTCTGGAGTGGGGCGCAAAAACGGTTTTGCTGGCGGACGATCCGGCGCTGAAAATGTACTCCCCTCTGACGTACGCTCCTCTGCTGACGAGCTGGGCGACGGCGCGCAAACCGGTGATCTGGCTTTTCGCGGCGACAGCCGTGGGAGCGACGCTGGGGCCCGCCGTGGCCGGACGGCTGAAAACGGGCATGGCCGCCCACTGCGTGGACCTTCTGCTGGACGACCGGAAAAAACTGAAGGCCCTGGTCCCCTCTTTCGGCGGCAAGGTGATCGGGGAGATTCTCTGCCCCGGCCACCTTCCTCAGATGGCCAGCGTAAAACCGGGGATTTTCGTAAAAAAGGCGCCTCTGAAAAAACACACGGACGGCAAAATCGAGAAAGAGGACCTGACTCAATGGAGGCAGAAACTCGACCAGAGCGGACTGGAACCCGTAAGGATCGAGCGCCGGCCGCCGAAGGGCCTGCCCCTCAATGAAGCGGAAGTCGTGGTGTGCGGAGGTTTTGGGGTCGGCACGGACAAAAACTGGAAGCTGCTGGAGGAACTGGCGGAGTCCCTGGGCGGCGCAACGGCCTGCACCCGGCCTCCGGTGGACGAGGGATGGACGGGAGAGTATTGCATGGTGGGAACCAGCGGGCAGAGCATCCGTCCCAAAGTCTACCTGGGGTTCGGCATATCGGGAGCGACGCACCACATCTGCGGCATGAACGAGGCCGGAGTGGTGGTCAGCGTGAACCGCGACGAAGACGCCCCCATTTTTCAGGTGTCAGACTATCGCGTCGTCGCCGACCTCAACGTCATTCTGCCCCTGCTCGTCGAAGCGATAAAGACAAAAAGCTCCTGATCCCGATTTTCAGGCGGACTTGAAGACGATCTCCGCCTGGGGCGCCATGTGCTCGGCGTAAACATAACCCCAGGAACAAATAGCGCTCAAAACGGGTTTTACGGTTTCTCCCAGATCGGTGAGGGAGTATTCCACTTTCGGCGGCACGGTGTCGAACACCTGCCGCCGCACCAGATTGTCGCGCTCCAGTTCCCTGAGAACCTGCGTGAGCATTTTTTGCGTGATGTTCGGCAGACAGCGCCTCAACTCCCCCGTTCGGCGCGACCCCTTCCGCAGGTGGTAGAGCACGAGGGCCTTCCATTTCCCTCCAATGATCTCCAAAGCCAGAGACAGCGGACATTCGTATTCGTAACGTTTCATCGTATCGCTCCCTTTCTTTTTCAGGATTGGGCGGCCCGCCAGCCCTCAAGGGTCTCCAGAACGCGCCGGCCGTAGGCCGCCAGTTTTCGCCGCCCCACTCCGGGAATGGTGAGGAGTTCTTCCTCGTTTGACGGCAGTTTTTCGCAGATGGCGTAAAGCGTGGTGTCCGAAAAAACCACGAAAGGCGGCACTCTCTGCGCCTCGGCCAGCTCCTTCCGGAGACTCCGCAGAACCTCGAACAGCTCTTTTCCTTTTTCATCTGCGGGCGCGTCGTACCGGTCGCGCATTTTTCGGCGCCTGTCGATCCCGTCACTGCGGCTCCGTCGAGGCTCGTGCCTGCGCATCAGGAGCGGTTCCCTGCTCCGCAGAAAAGGCCGGGTCCGGTCGGTGAAGGAGAGAACGGGATACTGGAGATCGCCGCCCGATACCTGCAGATAACCGTCGGCGGTGAGGAAATCCACCATTTCCCGAATTGCGGTTTTGTCGTACTCTTTTAGTAGCCCCCAGGTCGAGATCGTGTCGAACCCCAGAGATTTTATCGCTTCCTTCTGAGAACCATGCAGCACGTCCACGAGCATCGTGTTTCCGAAACGCCGCCCCGACCGTTCCTCCATGCGATAGACGCAGGAGAGAATTTTTTTCGCCTCCGTGGTGATGTCCAGTCGCTCTGTGATGTAAACGCAGTTGCCACAGGCGTTACAGCCGCCGTCGGAGCCCGTTTCGCCAAAATAGCGCAAAATATGGGACCGCAGACACTGCCCTGTGTTGCAGTAGTCGATCATCGACTGGAGTTTTCGATAATCGGTCTTTTTACTTTCGGCGTCCTCCTTCTGCTCGATCAGGTAGCGTATGGTGGCGATGTCGCTGCGGGCGAACAGCAGCAGACACTCGGCGGCGCTTCCGTCGCGCCCCGCCCGGCCCGCTTCCTGATAGTAGCTGTCGATGCTGCCCGGCATGTTGTAGTGGACGACGTACCGCACGTTGGACTTGTCGATCTCCATGCCGAACGCGTTGGTGGCCACCATGACCGGACGGCGGTCGCAGGCGAAGGCGTCCTGATTTCTGCTTCGGGCCGTCTCCGACAGACCAGCGTGGTAGCGGGCGGCAGGGATTCCCTTTGCCACCAGAGCGTCGCAGACGTTCTCCACCGCTTTTCGGGTCGAACAGTAGACGATCCCCGCGGCCCCGGAAAATTTTTCGAGGTAATCCAGGAGAAAGTCCATCTTCTTCGGGGGGCTTTCCACCTGAAAAAACAGGTTTTCCCGATCAAAGCCCGTGGTCAGCACAAAAGGGTCCTTCAACCCCAGCCGAAGGACGATGTCCTCCCGCACCTCAGGGGTGGCCGTGGCTGTGAAGGCCGCCACCGGGGGACGCCGGGAAAGAAGCTCCACAGCGCCGGGAAGTTTCAGGTAGGAAGGCCGGAAATCATGGCCCCACTGGGAAATGCAGTGGGCCTCGTCGATGACGAGCAGGCGCAGGTTCAGCGTGGCGAAAAGCTCCCGAAATCCCAGGTTTTCGAATCTTTCCGGCGCGACGTAAAGCAGTTCGACGCGGCCGTGGCGTACCTCTCCCACAGTTTCCCGCACTTCGTCCCAGTCCATGGCGCTGTGGAGCGCCGCCGCGCGAACACCGTTCTGGAGCAGGGCGTCCACCTGGTCCTTCATCAGAGAAATCAGAGGCGACACCACCACCGACACGCCTCCGAGGGCCAGCGCGGGAATCTGGTAGCACAGCGATTTCCCCGCTCCGGTGGGCATGATGCCCAGAACATCCCGCCCTTCCAGAATATGCCTTATGATTTCATCCTGTCCTTTGCGAAAGGAAGCGTAACCAAAGACTTCCTTCAATATGTCGGCGGGACTTCTCAAATCCGCGGCAGCCTCCCCTGTTCGTTCTCTCTGTCCCCGCTCAGGGGCTCGAACCCGGAAGGCCGAAGGTCCCTTTCGATGGCGGAGCCAAGCGTCTCGCCCGCCCTGTACAACATCGACAGCAGATGATCGCAGCCCGACGGCCCACCGACGATCGCGCCCAGTTTGCCCTTGCTCATGCCCGCGAGCCTCAGCCCCGCAAGGTTTTTGATCAGCGCCATGGTTTTGGTGCAGAGAACGTCCGGATAGAGCGTAAAATTCCCCTCCGCGTCCAGCACGGTTCCCGACCTGTCCGTTCTCAGACGGGCGTTCAGCTGCTGATGGGTATCCCTGAAACCGACGGCGAGACGGTATCCATCGGGTTCATCCTCGACAAGGACGGAGATGACCCGGGTAAAAACGACGCCCTTCCGTCTGGGGAAAAAGCGCTCGCGGGGCTCCCATTCGTCCGCGTTGCTGTAGGACAGGCAGGAATTTTTATACAGCTCCGCAAAACCCCTGTCATAGTCCTGCTCCGACGCGTACCCCAGCTCTCTGAATATAAAACAGTCCGACTGGATGACGCCTCTCACGCACTCCAGAATCAGAGGCCGGCAGGGATGGCCCGCCAGGGGAACCAGGGCCGCGGACAGCTCCGGCCCGGCGTTCAGGTACGCTTTGACGCCCTTCAGCTCCGGAATACGGCCAAACGCATATTTTTCTCCCGGAAGCCGGTATATTTCCCAGCCCGCGTCCCGAATCCGCAGATCGGGAACTCCCACCCGAATCCAGGCGCTGATTTCCCGATCCGGCTCCAAAAGCACGCAATCCGCCCTCAGGGCGTTTTCTCCCTCGTCATGGACACTGAGTACGACATCCGACTGCTCGATCATTCAGGTTTCATCACTCTCGTCATTCCTGATTTGAAACCATTGTATCAGAACCCGTCGGGGATTCTCCAGCGCTTTTCGCGGATTTTCGCCCCTCCAGACGCTCCAGAACGGCGCTGTACTCCAGAGCTTCCGTCTGCTCCCTCAGCCACGAAACCAGCTCTCCCTCATGATCGTAATCGTAACGCTCCAGTTCCCTCAGGGCTTCCTCCATCATCAGAATCTTCATGCGGGCGGCTCCGTCCTTTATTTTTTCCAGGAGGGCGGGGTCCGGTTCGTCGCGTCGTTCCCGAGCGGACGTCGTTTCTTTCGAGAGTCCGGTTTCCTCAAGATTTTTCGCGATGTCCTCCAGCAGACGCCCGATATTTGACAATAATACCTCCAGAGAGTCCACCAGAGGACCGCTTTTTTCCCGAACCTTGCGAAAATCTCCGTCCTTCGCCGCGTTTTCCAGTTCCTCGGCGAGGTCTCCCACTTCCTCCGCGCCGATTCCGCGACTGGCGCCCTTCAGCCCGTGGACGGCTATGGCGTAGTCCTTCAGGCTCGAAAATTCTTCCGCGGGATTTCTCAGCCGCTCCAGAACATGGGGGGTGTGAGTCCAAAAAGAACGCAGAATTTCCACATATTCCGCATCCCCTCCATAACGCAGCACCCCTTCCTCCAGGTCCACGCCCTCCAGCAGGGACAGGGCCGGAAGAAGGTTTTTCAGTTTTTCCATATTTTCCAGATTTTCCAAATTTTTTTCCGGACGCGGAGCCTTTCCGGCGGGTTCGCGGCGGTCCGTCATCCGGCGATCTCCGGTCCGACGCTCTCCCATCCGGCGTTCCCCTGTCCGGCGCTCCTGCATATGACGGGGCCTCACCCACCGGTCCAGCTCCCTGTCCAGCTGCAGGACGTCGATGGGCTTGGAGATGTACGAGTCGAAACCCTTCGAAAGAAACATCTCACGGTTGCCCGAAAGCGCGTTGGCCGTCAGCGCTATCACCGGCACCGTTCGGGCGTACTC
>JAISUO010000117.1 GCA_031272035.1 Synergistaceae bacterium | reverse complement strand
GGATCTCCGGTGTTCAGGATGTCGCGAAACTCCTTATCCAAAAATTTTTGTTTCACATTCGTATCGGCCGCGGCGTACAGTTCCGGAATTGCCCGTTTCAGCAGAAGGTAAAAGAATCGGTCGATCAGGTCTTTCCAGAGTCCGTCATGATCGAAGTATTCCTGCTTTCCGGCTTCGTTGTCCGCCGCCGCAGCGTGACTGGAAATATCCGTCTCCGTCACAAACTATCATCTCCTCGTAACTTCGTTATTGAATTTTCAGGCTCCAATCTCCTGTTTCTCTCACCACGGAGGTTGAGCTTTTTAACGTACACCTGCATTGCTCCGTTGTCGTCAGTGATTTCAGGGACGCGGCGTCAAATCGATCAAATACCCGATTCTCAGGAGGATGATCCGCATGGTATCCGATACGGCTGGCGCGAAATTCGGACATAATAGACGGGAGATCATATGGAAAGAAGCGAGGTAATGACGATTACGCATACCGTAAAATCCGTAACTCTCCAGGGCATGGAGGCCGTCCCCGTCGAAGTGGAGGTCGAGATGACGGGCGGGCTTTTCTCCATTTCCATCGTCGGCCTGCCCGACGCTGCGGTGAAGGAGTCGAAAGAACGCGTCCGGGCCGCTCTGCGGTCGGTTGGGCTGCCCCTGAAAGGACGAGTCGCAGTGAATCTGGCCCCGGCTGATTTGCCCAAGGAAGGGGCTCTGCTGGACCTGCCCATCGCCCTCGCCATGATGTGCAGCGCGGGGCTGCTGAAACCTCCGGAACCGGCTCTGTACATGGGAGAACTGGCTCTCGACGGACGTCTGCGACGCGTTCGGGGAGCCGTTCCCGCCGCTTTTCTGGCCCGCTCGGAGGACATGCCTCTTTACGTCCCGGCGGAAAACGCGGAGGAAGTGGCATTGGTGAAAGGAGTCCGCGCCTATGCCATAAACGACCTGCGAGAGCTGGTTTCCATTTTAAAGGAGGAGCGAAAGCCCGTTCCCGTCGCCCTCTCAACGGTCTCCGAACAGCCCTTTACAGCGGAACCGAACTTCAGGGACATTAAAGGCCAGGCGGCTGCCCGCAGGGCCGCGGAAATCGCCGCTGCCGGACACCATAACCTTTTGCTTGTGGGCTCTCCGGGAAGCGGCAAAACACTGATTGCCCGGGCCCTCAACGGAATCCTGCCTCCCCTTTCGGACGACGAACTGGTGGAGACTCTTCTGGTCCGCAGCACCCTGGGGCTTCCCCTGGAGGCGGGACGAAGGCGGCCCTTCCGAACGGTTCATTTCACCGCCAGCACCGTTTCCATCTGCGGAGGGGGAAGCGCTCTGAGGCCGGGAGAAGTTTCCCTGGCCCACAGGGGCATCCTCTTTCTCGACGAGTTTACGGAATTTCGCCGAGATTTGACGGAAAGCCTGAGAGCCCCCCTGGAGGACGGTCAGGTGGTGATCAGCCGGGCGGCGGGAACGGTCACCTACCCTTCCCGGGTTCTGCTCGTTCTCGCGGCCAACCCCTGCGCCTGCGGAAACCGTGGGGATCCTGTAGAAAAATGCGTCTGTTCGTCCCTGGAGCTGGAGCGGTACCGGCGCAAGCTGTCCGGCCCCATTCTGGACCGTATCGACCTGCAGATTTCCGTTCCGCGGCTGCTGCCGGAGGAACTTCTGTCCTTTTCCGGAACGGCGGAGTCCAGCGAATCCATTCGCGAGCGCGTCTGCCGGGCCCGAACGATGCAACAGAAGCGCTGGGCGCCTCATGGATTCTCCTGCAACGCGGAGCTGCCGGAAAAGATCGTCCGAAGCTCTCTGGGAATCTCAGAGGAAACTCTGAAATACCTGGCCGGAATGGCGGAAAAGATGCGACTGTCGGGACGGGGAATCAGCCGGGTTCTGAAGGTCGCCCGCACGATTGCCGATCTCGCCGGCGAAGCCGAGATCCGGACGCCTCACCTTGCCGAATCCCTGATGTATCGGAGAGGCGTGATCGGTGAGCGATGATATTGAGAAAAAATGAGGTTTTCGCTCTATGAATGATTTTTTGAAGGCGATTTTGCTCCTGAACGCGTGCAGGGCTCCGGTGTCCGCCTGGACGGTCCTGAAGCGCCGGGAGGACCCTGCCGCTCTGTGGCGCGGAGGGGAAGAGTTTCTGAAGACGCTTGAACTTCGGGAATCTTCCTGCAAACAGCTTACGGAACTTCTGTCCGAGAGGGATTGGGCCGACCGGGAGATGGAAAGAACGGACCGGTTCGGCGCGCGTTTTCTCCCCATTGACGACGTGGAATATCCTCCGCGCCTGAAAGACCTCCCCGCTCCGCCGCTGGGCCTTTACGTGAAGGGGGATCTGAACCTCTCCAAATCCATGATCGCCATTGTGGGCACCCGGCGATGCAGCTCCTATGGACGCCTGACCGCCGAGGCCATCGGGCGCGGAGTCGCTCAGGCGGGATACCAGGTCCTCAGCGGCGGAGCGAAGGGCATCGACGGAGCGGGGCATCGAGGCTGCCTGGGGGCGGGCGGAACCACAATCGCCGTTCTGGGCACGGCGCTGGATCGGGTTTATCCCGCCGAGCATCGGCCCCTGTTCCACCGCATTGCCGAGCAGGGGGCGCTGGTTTCGGAGTACCCCATGGGAACCGGCGGAAACGCCTGGCGCTTTCCCGAGCGCAACCGCATCATCGCCGGGCTCTGCAGAGTCCTCGTCGCAGTGGAGTCCCCTGTGGACGGCGGAGCCATGATAACAGCACGGCAGGGGTTGGACATCGGCCGCGAGATCTGGTGCGTCCCTGGACGGATAACGGAGGAATCGGCGAAGGGAACGAACACTCTGATACGGGATGGAGCCAACCCCCTGATCGACATCGACGAGTTTATCGGGAAAATATCGGGACAGTACGGGCAGCTTCTGATCAGCTTCCCCAGCCCTCCGCCGGACAACCTTTCGCCCGACGAAAAAAACGTGCTGGAACTTTTGAGGCGCGAAGGGAAACTCACTCATGACGATATCATACTGAAAAGCGGCCTGGGATTTTCGGAGGTTCAGATGAGCCTCGCGACGCTCTGCGCTTTCCATCTGGCCGTAGAATCCGGCGCGGGACGGTACGAAGCGATAACTCCGCCGGAACAGCCGCGGGAATTTTCCCCGCGAATTATCTAATATGTGGGCATCTCGACATTTGCCCTTCCCCCACCCCTGTGGTATAACATAGCCTGATTGATTCAGACGAAGCTGGACGAGGGACCTTCGAAAGGAATCTCCTCTGCGAAAGGAAGAACATTTTGAAAAAAATTCATGTAAATGCGACTGTTTCGCATGCCTCTTCCGATAACTCCGACAGAGGCAACCGCAGAATTCTTCACACTCTGGAACGCCGATACCTTTCACCGGATGCTCAGGCTATGGTCTATTCCCTGCTGAATTCGGGGAACGTACCGCTGAACGTCACGGAAAATACCATACAGCAGGCCGTCGCGCTGGGGACCCTCAACGAGGTTCCTGTGGACGCTCAGACTTTCGAGGCTCTGCTGGCAGCGGTGACGCTCAACCCATCTTTCCGGATTCCCTCGTTTTCGGGATCGGAACCGGCTGTTTTTCCCAAACGGTTCTGCTGACTATGGCTGCCCGAAAGAACGCTCCGACTTCAAAAGAGGGCTCGAAGGGAACTTCGACAGCCAAAAAGGAAAAGCCCCCGCTCAAAAAGTCGACGACCCAACGGTCGGCATCGGCTGTGAAGGCGAATGCCTCCGGGGCCGAGACGAAGACAGCCGCGACGAAAAAAACCTCCGTGAAAACCGCCGCGGTGAAAAAAACCTCGACAAAATCGACAAAATCGAGGAGCGCGCAGACGGGTTCTTCCCGAAAGGCCCGAAACGGTTTTTCCGGACTTGCCGCCGCGAACAAAACCCTGGTGATCGTGGAATCTCCCTCCAAGGCCAAGACCCTGTCCAAAATTCTGGGCTCAGGCTACGTCATCAAATCCAGCGTCGGACATATTCGAGACCTTCCCCGCAGCCGGATGGCCATTGACATCGAACACGACTTTACGCCGGAGTACATTCTGGTCAAGGGAAAAGCCGCCATCAAAAACGAACTTGCCGCGCTTTCTCAGCACGCAAAGGCCGTTTTGCTGGCCTCCGACCCCGACCGGGAGGGCGAAGCCATAGCATGGCACCTGGCGGACCTGCTGAACGTGCCGCTGGACGAAAAATGCCGGGTCCGTTTTTACGAAATTACCGCCCGCGCCGTTCTGGAAGCGGTGAAAAACCCCGACGTCATCGACCTGCACAGGGTAGACGCCCAGCAGGCCCGTCGCATTCTGGACCGACTGGTGGGCTACACGCTGTCTCCCCTGCTTTGGAGCAAGATCCGATACGGGCTCTCGGCCGGCCGCGTCCAGTCGGTGGCGCTGGAGTTGGTCTGCGAGCGCGAACGCGAGATTCAGCAATTTGTGCCGGAAGAATACTGGAACGTCACGGTGAAAGCGACCACTCCGGACGGTCGAAACTACGAGATGAAAGTGGACCGGATGGACGGCAAAAAACTGTGGAAAAACAGCCTCCCTCTTTTGATTGGAGACGAGGCGACCGCCGACGCGATTTTGGCGGAAGTGCGCAGCCATCCCATTGTCGTGTCGGAGTTCCGCCTTCGTGAGAGCGTGCGCAAACCGCAGCCGCCCTTCAAAACCAGCAGTATGCAGCAGGAGGCCGCCCGCCGCGCGGGACTCTCCCCCCGCCGCGCCATGCGTGTGGCGCAGGACCTGTACGAGGGCATCGACATTCCGGGCCGGGGACAGATCGGAATGATCACCTACATGAGAACCGACAGCCTGAGACTGGCGGCGGAGGCCGTGGAGGTCTGCCGGGCGCATATCAGCGCGGCCTTCGGCGAACGTTATCTGCCCAAAACCCCCAACATCTACGCGGCATCGGGCCGCAGCCAGGACGCTCACGAAGCGATCCGCCCCACGGATGTGACTCTGACGCCCAACTCCGTCAAAAACGCCCTCACGGCGGAACAGTTCCGGCTCTACGACCTGATCTGGAGGCGCTACGTGGCCTCTCAGATGGAGAACGCCGTGGTCGCCAACTCCATGCTGCTGGCCGACGCGGGTAAGGCGGGCATGCGTCAGCTGGGCGAAAGCCTGATCTTTGACGGATGGAGCGCCGTCTGGCCCCTCGACCTGAAGGGAGAGCTTCTGGAGAAGGCCAGGGAAGGGGAAACTCTGACTTTTGTCTCCGCCGACAAGGAACAGAAATTTACGCGTCCGCCCGCGCGATACTCCGAAGCGACGCTGATACGAACCCTCGAAGAGGACGGAGTGGGCCGCCCTTCCACCTATGCCACCATCGTGGATACGCTGTATGACCGAGGCTACGTCGAAAGAAACGATGACCGGCGTCTTGCGCCGACCTCCCTTGGAATGACCGTTGACGAATTTCTGAAAAAATTCTTCGACAGAGGAAGCCTCGCCTCCATCGTGAACGCGGATTTTACCGCGGAGATGGAACAGGAGCTGGACGAAATTGAGGAGGCTAAGCGCGCCTGGCTGGACGTGGTGCGGACGTTCTGGAAGGATTTCTCACAGACCGTGGAGGTGGCCAAAGACGCGGAGAGAGTGCCTCTGCCCGAACCCGAGCCCATCGGCGAGGACTGCCCGGAATGCGGCAGTCCGCTGGTTCGGAAACGCGGCCGCTTCGGGGAGTTCATCGCCTGCAGCGGTTATCCGAACTGCCGGTACACCCGGGCGATTCTGGACGTCGTCGGCGTGAAATGCCCCAAATGCGGAGAGGGCGACATCGTGAAACGGCGCAGCAAAAAGGGAAAGACCTTTTTCGGCTGTTCACGTTACCCAAACTGCGATTACATTTCCTGGAACCGGCCCACCGGCGAAAAATGCCCGGAGTGCGGGGCCGGTCTGTCCCAGAGAGGCAAGACGATTCTCTGCCCGGAGTGCGGTTACAAGCGGGTGGAAGAACCCGCCGATCTCTGATATGGCCGTTCCGGACGTTCTTGTCGTCGGAGGCGGTTTCGCGGGCAGTGAGGCCGCCTGGCAGCTCGCGAAGAGAAATCTCCGCGTTCGCCTCTTCGAAATGCGCCCTTTCGTTCAAACTCCGGCCCACAGCACGGCGCAGTTCGCCGAAGTGGTGTGCAGCAACTCCTTCGGCGGAGAGGGCGAGGAAAGCGCCGCGGGCATCCTGAAGGCGGAGCTGGCGCTTGCGCAGTCGCTGATTCTGGAGTGCGCGCAGGTTTCCCGGGTTCCCGCGGGGGGAGCTCTCGCCGTGGACCGTGACCGTTTCGCCGAGCTCGTCAGCGCCCATGTGGAATCCCATCCCCATATCGAAGTCGTTCGGGAGGAAGTGACCGACCTGGGGGCGCTTCTTTACATGCGCCGTCCCGTGATCCTGGCCACAGGACCCCTGACCTCCTCCGCCCTGGCGAAAAACCTGCAGAGCCTGATCGGTGAAGATTACCTTTCCTTCTTCGACGCCGTCGCCCCCATCGTAACGCGGGAATCCATCGACATGGAAAAAGCATGGATCGCGGGACGCTACGGGCGAGGTCACGACTACATCAACTGCCCCATGAACCGAGAGGAATACCTCGCTTTTTACGACACCCTGACCGCCTCCCGCCGCGTTATGCCTCACGACTTCGAAAAGGGAACTTATTTCGAAGGGTGTATGCCCGTGGAGGAAATGGCCTCGCGAGGTCTGGACACGCTGCGTTTCGGCCCGCTGAAGCCCGTGGGACTCCCCGACCCCAAAACCGGACGCGAACCCTGGGCCGTCGTTCAGCTGCGGCAGGACAACCGGGAGGGAACGCTTTTCAACCTGGTGGGGTTCCAGACAGGCCTGAAATGGGGAGATCAGTCGCGGCTGATCAAAATGATCCCCGGCCTGGAGAACGCCGACATCGTCCGCTTCGGGGTAATGCACCGCAATATTTACGTGGACGCCCCCGCCGTCCTTGACGAGCACCTGCGACTGAAGACGGAGAAAGTGAACGGGCAGGAAACAGAAAACGGGAAAGAAACGGCGCCGATCTTTCTCGCCGGTCAGATCACGGGCGTTGAAGGTTACATGGAAAGTACCGCCATGGGTGCGGTTGCGGGAATAAACGCGGCCTGTCTCCAGCGGAAAGCGCCCCTCCCCCGCTGGCCCGGACAGACCGCCGTGGGATCGCTTCTCCACTGTCTGCAAAACTCCGAAGCAAAACCCTTTCAGCCGATGAACACGAACCTCGGCATTTTTCCGCCGCTGCCCGAAAGAATCAAAGACAAAAAAAAGAAGGCCCGAATGATGTACGATCGAGCCCTGGCCGCCGCCCGAAGCTTTTGGAGCGATCTGGAAGCGCAGGGCGTCTGACAATGCAGATTCGAACGAGGAGGGAGAAATTATGCCTGTGCGCAGTTGTCCGAACTGCGGGTTCGTGATAGCAAATCCGTCCCAGCCGTGCCCGTCCTGCGGGGCAGCGCCGCCGACGCAAAGCTCTCCTTTCGCTGACGGTCCGAATGAAACCTCCGCGCCGAAAACGACGGATCAGCCGCTCAGAAAAAACGCGGCGCGCGGCGCGCATAACCGGGCCGTCGTCATCCTGACGTTTCTTCTTTTTGTCTCAGTCGGCGGCCTGTTCTTTTACGGACGTTTCGGAGGCTTCGCGAGAGTGCACCTGGCCGCCAGATACGTCGAAGAAACCGACGGCTATTCCATTTGTCCGCCCCAGGGATGGAACGTCATGGACATACCCGCCTTAAAATTCAGAGTTATTGCGATGGCAGGCGAAAACGATGCAAATCCCATTTCAAACGTCACTCCAAACGCCACACCAAATTTTACGCCCAACATCAATCTTCGGCTCGACACGCAAAACGGGCAGCAGGCCACTCTGACCGATTACAGAAAAAACGCCGTCCTGCATTTGAAACAGACGATCAAGGACCTTGAGATCGTGGCGCAGGACACGCTCAGGACCGAAAGCGGGATAGACGGCCAACGGGTGGTCGTGCTCAACCCCATGGAAGGGGGGCTGTTGAGACAGACGGCTTACGTCTTCATGAAAGAAAAGGGCGTCTTTTTGGTCATAACCTGCACCGTTCTCGCAGAGGGCGGGGAGGCTTTCGACGATATTTTCGAGGCAAGCGTGAAAACATTGGAGTGGACAAAATAAGGGCGAGGGAGCGCCCCTGAAAACAACAGGTCTTTCTTGTTTAACTTTAATTCAACAGATAAATCTAATGATGATATCCGGCCCCCTGCAGAATCGAAAAGGCCCGATACAGCTGTTCGGCCAGGAAAAGCAGGCACATTTCATGGGTGAAGGTCATGCGAGAGAGAGAAAGACTGTCGTCCGCGCGCTGCTGAATGCTTTTCGAGACCCCCCAGGGACCGCCGATAAGCAAAACGATCCTGCCCGGCGCCGTCTCCATCTCCCGCGCCAGCATCCGCGCAAATTCAGTGCTGTCGGACTCCTTTCCGTCTTCCCGCAGCAGAATCACGCGATCCCGGGGACGGAATCGCTTCAAAATCTCCTGTCCCTCCCGCTCCACACGAACTTCGGAGGTTCCCGTCCCGTCGGGAATGCATTCCAGAGAAACCAGCCCCCGAGGCTGAATCCGGATGAGATACTCCTCAATCAGGGAAGCGATTCGCCTGTCTTTCGGTTTTCCCACCGCGAGCACGGCGATTTTCATGGTTTCTTTCCTCCCCTGTTCTTCGTCTTCAGACACGACCCGGACACGACCTCCAC
>JAISUO010000116.1 GCA_031272035.1 Synergistaceae bacterium | reverse complement strand
AGCCCGACCGCGCCGAGGGTACTGTGTGGGGTACACACGGGAGAGCAGGTCACTGCCGGAAAACTGAATGAAACAACAGCGGGACAAAGAGAATTTTTCTTCGTCCCGCTGTTGTTTTAGCAATTTTTTAACGGTATTTTGAGTGTCTCATAAAAGAAGTTTTATGTTACTCTATACCATGTTTCAGATTTTGCCTGATGTAGAATTACAGGGTCGTTTTATCGACTGAAAAGGGGGCACTTTAGAGGATGGAATTTCGAAGTATGGAGGAGCTTTGCGAGGAACTGAAAGGAAAGCGTCTTTCCGCCTTTGGGGGCGGCGGAGAGAAAGCGGTCGCGAAACAGAAGGAGAAGGGAAAAGGGACGGCACGAGAGCGTATCGCGCAGCTTTTGGATCCGGGTTCCTTCGTAGAAATCGATGAGTTTGTCACACACCGATGCACCAATTTCGGACTCGAAAAGACAAAGCCCCTGGGAGACGGCGTCGTAACCGGCTGGGGTACAGTCGATGGACGTAAAGTCTTTGTTTTCAGTCAGGATTTTACGGTTCTTGGGGGATCTCTGGGAGAAAAACACGCCGACAAAATTTGTAAGGTCATGGACATGGCCCTTGAGATGGGCTGTCCCGTGGTCGGAATCAACGACTCCGGCGGAGCTCGTATTCAGGAGGCCGTCGATTCTCTGAACGGCTACGGCAAGATCTTTTTCCGCAATACCATCTCCAGTGGAGTCATTCCCCAAATATCGGTCATCATGGGACCAACGGCGGGGGGGGCCGTTTACAGCCCGGCCCTGACGGACTTCGTTTTTATGGTGGACAAAACGAGTGTTATGCATATTACAGGCCCCGCGGTCATCAAGGCCGTCACGGGAGAAGAAGTGACCAGCGAAGAACTGGGCGGGGCAAAAACCCACAACTCAAAAAGCGGCAACGCGCATTTTTTTGCCAAAACAGAGAAGGAATGCTTCGATCAGGTTCGCAGGGTTCTTTCCTATTTGCCGTCGAACAATCTGGACGATGCTCCGGTGCAGGAAACCACAGACAGCGTGGATCGGGCGGATCCGGCTCTGCGGAACATTGTCCCGGTCAACCCCAACAAGGGCTACGACGTGAGAAGCGTCCTTGAGCTCGTTCTGGACAAGGGAGAGTTCACCGAGGTCCAGCCGGACTGGGCTCAGAATATGGTAACGGGCTACGGCAGAGTCGGCGGACGCTCGGTCGGCATTATCGCCAACCAGGCGAGGGTTATGGCGGGATGTCTGGACATCGACGCTTCGGACAAGGCCAGCCGTTTTATCCGTCATTGCGATGCCTTCAATTTGCCGATCGTCACCTTTGTGGACGTTCCGGGCTACCTTCCCGGCGTGACCCAGGAGCATAACGGAATCATTCGTCATGGCGCGAAACTGCTGTATGCCTACAGTGAAGCCACGGTTCCTCTCATAACGATCATCCTGAGAAAAGCCTACGGTGGCGCCTATCTGGCCATGAGCGGCAAGGCGCTGGGCGCGGACGTGGTTTTGGCGTGGCCTCAGGCGGAAATCGCGGTCATGGGTGCTGAAGGGGCGGCGAACATCGTGTTCAAAAAGGAGATCGACAGTTCTCCGGATCCCGCGGCGGCGCGGCTGGAAAAAATCGCCGAATACCGCAATGCCTTTGCCACGCCCTACGTGGCTGCGGAACGGGGTCTGGTCGATCGCGTGATTCTTCCCGAGGAGACGAGAGTTGAGCTGTGGCGGGCCCTTTGTGGTATGGACAGCAAACGCACGGGACGTCCGGCCAAAAAGCACGGAGTCATTCCGCACTGAGGGAGGCAGAAAATTTACCATGGAACAGCATCTGAGCCGTTTTCAGGGAATAGGCGGAGCGTTGACGGTGAGCCTGATCGCGTTTACGATCGTGTTTATCGTGCTTGCGGGTCTGACGGCCGTTATTTATGCAATCAAGCTTTTTTCGGGAAGTCAAAATACAGAAAAAGGCAGAAAAGATCAGGATACTCCCGCGGCTGCCACGCCGACTCTCGCTGTCCAGGCTCCTGCCGCCGCGCCGTCTGTGTCGGATAAAAGCCGGATAACGGCGGTGATCACCGCGGCTGTTCTGGCCGCTACTCAGGGACGGGGAAGAGTTATGAGCATCACTCCCGCCGCTGGGCGGACAACTCCTTTCACCGGAACAAACTGGAGAACGTCGGGCATTGTGGAGCGCGTCGGAAGTCGTCTTATACGTCCGTGGAAACACTGAGCTAAAATACCATACAGGAAAAAACCGAAAGGGGAAATTTTGAGATGAGCAAATACAGAGTTACTGTAGATGGTACAAGTTATATCGTAGATGTAGAGGAACTGGCTGCCGGCGCTCCTGTTGCCGCCTCCGCGCCAGCCCCGGCTCCCGTCCCTGTCGCCGCTCCTCAGCCCGCGCCTGTCGCCGCCGCAGCCCCTGCACCGGCCGCAGCTCCCGCTCCCGCTCCTGTCGCGGCCCCCGCTCCCGTTGCCGCGGGAAGCTCCACCATCGTCGCGCCGATGCCGGGAAAAATTCTGGACGTCAAGGTCAGTGTGGGCGCGCATGTGAAAAATGGCGATCTTGTTCTGATGCTTGAGGCCATGAAAATGGAGAATGAAATTTTCGCGCCTTCCGATGGAACGATCACGGAAGTACGTGTGCGGGGTGGCGATTCGGTCAACACGGGAGATGTTTTGATCGTTCTCTCCTGACGCCGGCTTTTTCGAAGGAGTGTCAGATACCGTTGCCGCCGTCAATTCAATGGGGAGGGGTTTGTAAAGATTATGAATATGAGTGTCTACGCGGAAGCTATAAAAGAGCTGTTCTCATCTTCGGGGTTTGCTGAAATTTTTTCGTTGAATGTACGTCTGGGAGGCCTTGCGATACCAGGAAACTTCGTGATGCTGATTGTGGGGCTGATATTGCTTTATATGGCCATCGGCAAGGGGTTCGAACCCCTGCTTCTGGTCCCCATCGCTTTTGGCTGCATTCTGGTCAATTTGCCTCTTTCAGGAATCATGGACGAAGGGGGCTTTTTGCGTTACGTCTCTTTTGGGACGGAACACGAGATTTATCCAATCATTATTTTCATGGGCATTGGCGCTCTGACGGATTTTGCCCCGCTTTTGGCCAACCCCATAACCTTTCTTTTGGGGGCGGCCGCTCAGTTTGGCGTGTTCGTCTCCTTCGTGGGCGCCAATTTATTGGGCTTCAACATTCAGCAGGCGGCCAGCATCGGGATTATTGGAGGCGCCGACGGCCCCACGAGCATTTACCTGACGGTGAAACTGGGACAGCAGTCGATTCTCGGAGCCATCGCTGTGGCGGCTTACAGTTATATGTCTCTGGTTCCTCTGATTCAGCCGCCGGTCATGAAGCTTATGACCAGCAAGGCGGATCGAGCCATACGTATGGATAAACTGCGCCCCGTAAGCAAGCGGGAAAAGATTTTTTTCCCCGTCATCTGTACGATCGTGGCGGGTCTCATTCTTCCCGCCTGCGTGCCATTGATCGGTGTTCTCATGTTCGGCAACCTTCTTCGTGAATGCGGGGTTACGGAGCGTCTGAGCGGCGCGGCGCAGAACGAGATCCTGAACATCACGACGGTGTTTCTGGGTATCTCCGTGGGAGCGACGATGGCGGCGGAGTCTTTCCTGAAAATCGATACTCTGCTGATCATTCTGCTGGGTCTGACGGCCTTTATCTTCAGCACTGCCGGAGGACTGGTCTGCGGACAAATTATGAAAATCGTCAGCAAGGGAAAGATCAATCCTCTTATCGGATCTGCCGGAGTTTCCGCCGTGCCCATGGCGGCTCGAGTGGTTCAGCGCGTCGTGCAGTCCGAGAACCCTGGCAACTACCTTCTGATGCACGCAATGGGGCCGAACGTGGCGGGCGTCATTGGAACGGCCGTGGCGGCGGGCGTCATGCTCACCCTTCTGCGCTGACGGGGAAGATCTCGGCTTTAAAACGCAGCTTTTTGTGTGAGAGAAATCGCCGCCGGCCGGTGCGGGAAGGGCCAACGGTCCAAATTTGATTTTTAAATGCGAAGAATGTGATGATGTCTGAAGATCTGAAAATGACGCCCTGGCTGGCGCAATATCAAAAATGGAAAGCGGAGTATCCCGATGCGTTGCTGTTGTTTCGCATGGGAGATTTTTACGAGCTCTTTTTTGAAGATGCCCGTGACGCGGCGGCTATTTTGGATATTACGCTGACCAGTCGGCAGGAAAACATTCCCATGGCGGGGGTGCCTCATCACGCTCTTCATATGTATCTGGGGCGTCTGATTCGGGCGGGACGCCGGGTGGCGATTTGCGAGCAGATCGGAGAACCCAACGGGCGGACGCTTGTGGAACGTCGGGTGGTTCGCGTCGTTACACCCGGGACCTACGTTCCCGAGGAAAGTGAAAATACGGGACATCTGGCGGCCGTCGCTCCAACGAGAGACGGCCGTTTTGCCGTGGCTCTTCTCTCCACCGAGACGGGACGCCTCGAAGCGGGAACTCTTTCCGCAGACGAGACGATGGCGGCGCTCACGGCCTTTTCTCCCGGAGAAGTGCTTTACCCCGCCGGCGTAAAAACGGATACTTTTCCCGTGGGGATTCACTCGTTCACCCTTCTGCCGCGCTCAGGAGAACTCTTTAAAACGGCCGCGGCCGCCAATCGCCTGAAAACAGCACTCTCTGCCGTCCGTCTGGAAGGCTGGGGCATCGCCGAGGACGATCCCTGTGTGGGGCCGTCCTGGGTGGTTCTGGATTACCTTTCTTCCACTCAGTTCGGATCCGTTCGTCACGTTTTGCGCATCGCGCCGCTGAACCCCCGGGATTACATGTACCTGGACGACGCCGCCCAGCGCAATCTCGATTTGATGCCGGATTCAACGTCCGGTATGGACAGATCCCTTTTTTCCTGCCTGAATCGCTGTCGTACCCCCATGGGACGCAGATCTCTTTCCAACTGGCTGCTGAGGCCCCTTCTCGATCTCTCCGCTATCGCCAAACGACAGGATTATATCGGCTGTCTCGTCCCCAACGCCGCTCTGCTGTACGATCTGCAGGACGTCCTGTCCGCCGCCAGGGACGTGGAACGTGCGCTCTCGCGGCTTTCGATGGGAACCGGAACGCCCAGGGATCTTGCCGCGATTCGGGATACCCTGAGAACGCTGCCCAGACTGCGGTCTTTCGTCTTCGAGGAGCCCCTGGGAGAGGCGGCGCGAACCCTTCCTGACCTGCAGGACCTCTGCGAATATCTGGATGACGCTCTGGAGGAAGAACTTCCCCGGATTTTGGGGGCAGGGAAGGTGATTCGTTCCTCTTTCAGCGAGGAGTTGAACTCCTGGAGAACCGCGGGTGAAAATGGCGAAAAATGGCTGGCGGAATATCTGGAAAAGGAACGCGAAGCCACAGGAAGCTCAAGATTGAAGTCGGGATACAACAAAGTTTTTGGCTATTACCTGGAAATCGGACGCACGGGGCTGGAGACCATTCCGCCCTACTACGAGCGCCGTCAGACCCTGGTGAACGCCGAACGTTTCGTAACGCCTGAATTACGAGAATTTCAGGAAAAAATGGATCGGAGCGAAGGAGAGATTGCCCGCATCGAGGCGGAGCTCTATCATGAGGTGGTGGAGCGCGTGATCGGGCGAGGACTGGATCTGCAGATGCTGGGGCGCCTGCTGGGGCTTCTGGACTGCGTGGGCTCCCTGGCGCGGGTGGCTCAGGAACGGAATTACGTACGCCCCGAGGTGAACGCCTCCGGGGTCACGAATATTCGAGGCGGACGTCATCCCGTTCTTGAAACGACCCTGACCGATTCTTCCTTTGTTCCCAACGACGTGACGCTGGGCGGCGAAGAAGCCCGCATCATCATCCTGACCGGGCCGAATATGGCGGGCAAATCCACATGGCTTCGCATGACGGCGCTTGTGTCCATCATGGCTCAGGCCGGTTCCTGGGTGCCCGCCGAGAGCGCGTCTCTGGGTCTGGTGGATCGGGTGTTCACCCGCATCGGAGCGCGAGACGATCTGGTGCGCGGCAACAGTACCTTCATGGTGGAGATGCTGGAAACCGCTTCCATTCTCCATAATATTACCGACCGCAGCCTGGTGATTTTGGATGAAGTGGGACGGGGGACCTCCACCTGGGACGGAATGAGCATCGCCTGGGCGGTGCTGGAATATTTGCACCACGATTGCGGAGCTCTTCCGAGGGTGCTTTTCGCCACCCATTACCACGAGCTGACCTGCCTCGAAGAGCGGCTGGAGGGGGTCAGAAACTTCAGCATGGCGGTGGCCGAGGGAGACGCGGGCATTCTGTTTCTGCATCAGGTGGTGAGGCGTCCGGCGGATCGTTCCTACGGCATCGAGGTTGCCCGTCTGGCGGGACTTCCCAAAAGCGTCCTGCGTCGCGCTTTCGAGCTGCTGGAACTTTTCGAAAAGGAAGGCTTCGAGCGTTCGTCGATACCCGACCCGCTTCCTCTGACCCATCTTCGGGAGCAGCTGACCCTGTTTTCTCCCGAGGCGGACGCCGTCATCGAAGAACTGTCGGAAATGGACCTGGATAACCTGACTCCCATGAGAGCCATGGAGACTCTGTATAAAATGAAAGAAAGAAGTCTGAAGGTACTGAAGGGGCAAAAATCATGACCATTAATCTGCTGCCCGAGGGAGTATGGTCCCGAATCGCCGCGGGGGAGGTTCTGGAGCGCCCGTCGTCGGCGGTCAAGGAAATGATTGAAAACTCTCTGGATGCCGGTGCGAAGCGCATTCGAGTGAAGCTATGGGACGGCGGACGGGTGCGCATCGTAGTGGAAGATGACGGGGCCGGGATCGCCTTTGATGAACTGCCTCTGGCCCTGACCCGGCACGCCACCAGTAAAATTGCCGGAATCGAGGATCTCGACGCCATCCATACTCTGGGCTACAGAGGGGAAGCTCTGGCCAGCATGGCCGCCGTGGCGAAGGTGGAGATTCGTTCCCGTCCTCCGGAGGAGGAAAGCGGAGGACTCCTTCGCGCCTTCGAGGGGCGCGTTTCCGACCACCTGAAGACCAGCTGCAGTCCGGGAACCCGCGTCCAGGTCGATGAGCTCTTCTCCAACCTTCCCGCACGTCGCAAGTTTCTGAAAAGTGCCGCCGGAGAGTTGCGCCGCGTGGCTTCCTTGCTGAGAGAATACGCAATTTGCCGTCCGGATACGGCGTTTGTCCTGGAACACGACGGACGTTCCATTTTTTCCACCGACGGCAGCGGGGACCGTCGCCGGGTCATTGAGTATTTATGGGGAGCTGAACCGGCTGTTCTGACCGTGGAGGCGTCGGCCGGACATATCGCGTTGGAGTGCTGGTGGCAGCCCCGACAGGGACGGAACGACGTCATTTCCTTTGTCAACGGGCGGGCTGTAAACGATCCGCTGATCAAAGGCGCCGTGGGAGCGGCTGCCCGGGAGCTGATCGGAGGCTGGGCGCTCTTTTTCACCGTCGATCCCGCGCTGGTGGACGTCAATATTCATCCGGCCAAGGCGGAGATTCGTTTCCGCTACCCCGGCGAGGTTTTCAGCGCCGTGAAGGAAGCGAGCCTGCAGCTTGGCGGTCGGGCTCCTGTCTATGTTCGTGAGGGAAAGACGCTTTCGACGGAGTCGAGGGATCTTCGACCGAAGGATTCCGGCGTCTGGAAAAATCCATCTGAAAAGACGCGGCCAGGTTCCGGCTGGGACTTCAAAGAGACAAATTCGGCTTTTACAGGATCTTCCGGAAAAAACGCCGCCCTGCGAAGTCCTTCTTCCGAGAATCTGTTTGGACGCGTGGAAGTTCCTGGTTTCAACTTCGGGCCGAATGCGGCGGAAGAGGAAGCCACGAATCTGCCCGTGCGGGACAGGGCGTTTTTTGATGACCCGACTTTGAACGTTCCGACTTCAAATACATATGACGAAGATGCAGAAGCCGCCGTCTCTGAACTGCCGGAAAATGTGACCTGTCTGGGACAGCTCGCTTCGGGTTATCTGATCTTCGACACGCCAGGGGGGGCGGTGTTCGTGGATCCGCACGCGGCTCATGAACGGGTGGCCTTCGAGCGTATTCGGGCGGAAGCGAAAGATGGGCAGCGCTCACAGCCTCTTCTGATGCCCGTTCCTCTTCCCCCTTCTCTGCAACTGGAAGCCGAAGAAAAGGAAGAACTTCTGAAAAATTTTGGATTTGCTCTTGAAAAAAGGGATGGTGGTCTGTGGATTGCGGCCATTCCTTCTCTTCTGAAAGTAAATGTCCCTCCGGAGGCGTTGCTTCGCGGGTCGCTGGCGGCCCTGCGCGACGGAGGCGACGCCGATCCTGCCGAATTGCTCTGGCGAAACTGGGCGACGATGGCCTGTAAGGAAGCCGTCAAAGTGACCACAGAACTGGGGCCGGAAGAGGCGCTGACCCTGTGGCGGGATCTGCACGAATGCCAGCAGCCCTTTTTCTGCCCTCACGGTCGTCCCACGATTCTTGAGCTTTCCAACGCTGAATTTCTCCGTCACTTCGGAAGGGAATAGAGCCGTTGGCCCTTTTCTGCAATAAATTTTTGTGCGTCATTTACCCGCATTAAGCGTCTTTTTTTAGTACACGATTACGCCATCCGCTGTAAACGTCAGTGGAAAATTTTGGTATTTCGATCAGAATTCCTGCTGTTTCAGCGTGTCGATAATTTTGTGGAGTCCCGTCCGGATTTGCTCATTTGTTGGCGTGGCATAGCTGAGACGAAGAAATCTGCCGTGAGTCCCATCCTGGCTGAAAAGATTTCCGGGAAGGAACCATACTCTCTCTTTCTCCTTCATGTATTTGTAAAAATTATAAGAATCCATGCTGTCGCCGGATTGGAGCTCAACCCAGAAAAACAATCCGCCGTCTGAAACGTAACGGACTCGCAGCACGCCAGATTTTTCGATCAGGTTTTTCATGAGGTCATATTTTTTCCGAAAATGAGCGCGCAATTTTTCTAAATACACCGACATCTTCCCTTTTCGCA